>CAWUMP010000066.1:0-10474 GCA_963923385.1 uncultured bacterium
ATACCCCGCTAGCCAAAGAAATCGCTGCGGGTAGCGATTTATTCTTGCGCGTGACAGCGCGTTACGACAAACCTGAATGGGCGATTGATCACATTTTTTTGGAGGGTGTTGCCGCGCCGGTGGTGATCGAGCCCATCCTAGAGAAGCCGTTTTGTAAGTTGCTGCGCTTTCAATGTGTCACTGCCGAACCGAGACCGTTGCCAAAAGTGCTTGTTGTTGCCCCCTTATCTGGTCACCACGCCACGTTGTTACGTGACACTGTGCGAACCATGCTGCAACACTACGATGTGTACGTCACCGATTGGGTTGATGCGCGCATGGTGTCGCTCGATTTAGGGCTGTTTCATTTTGATGATTACGTCGATTACATCCGCGAGTTTGCACGGCATCTCGCGCCACAACTGAATGTCATTTCGGTGTGTCAGCCCACGGTGCCGGTGTTAGCCGCGTTGTCACTCATGGCCGATGACGCAGAGGCCCACCCGCCCAAAGCGATGGTGATGATGGGCGGGCCAATCGATGCGCGTCGTAGCCCAACCGCTGTCAACAATCTGGCGACTAAACGTCCTTATGCTTGGTTTGAACAGAACCTCATTCATCGTGTGCCGGTGAAATATCCCGGATACATGCGACGCGTCTATCCTGGCTTTTTGCAGCATCTTGGTTTTGTGGCGATGAATCCCGATCGACATTTCAATGCGCATTGGGAGTACTACGATCACCTGGTTGCTGGCGATGGTGACTCCGCAGATGCGCATCGACGGTTTTACAACGAGTACAACGCGGTGCTCGATATGCCCGCTGAGTATTACCTTGAAACCATTCGCCGTGTATTTCAAGACTTTGAGCTGCCACAAGGTCTGATGCATGTGCATACGCAGCCAGTCCGACCCGAAAAAATCCGCGAGACAGCGCTACTCACCATTGAAGGAGAGTTAGACGACATTTCGGGCAACGGTCAAACCGAAGCGGCACACACTTTGTGTACTGGCATTGAAGCCTCTCGTCGCGAGCACTATCACGTGCCTAACGTGGGTCACTACGGAATTTTTAGTGGTCGACGCTATCGCGAAACCATCTATCCGCGCATCCGCGCGTTCCTAAGCAAGCACGCCTAAAGCCCTTTCACTGAGGGCTGCTGCTTGCGCATCGCGTGGCTTTTGCGACGCAATCTGCATAACTTTTAAGGCGTTTCATATTGAGGCGGTTGCGCGGCGTCGCCCAAAATTATCTATTTGAGTTTCGAAATAAATAAATTATGTAAATAATTTTTATCTAATTGTTGGTGCTCATCTTTCCCTGCGAAAGATGCCGGGCCAAGAGAAAGTTGCCCGCGGGGGGGGATGTAATATATTATTTATTAATTGTTTAAATAATTAATAAACCATTTATATAATAAATATTGTATTAACACTAAAATCTTATTAATTCAGCATGATAAGTAGCTATTTTTTTGTGACAATGTTCAAGCTTTATAAAAAATACGTTGAACGTGTAGATGGTTCTTAGTAACTCAACACTTGATTACAGACAATCACAAACGCAGCGATGAACACGTGATTGTTAGATTGAGGTGCTGAAAAAAACACGCACAACGTCTTGAACAAATGCACACAAGGGAGCGTCAGTATGCCGACAAGCGAATGTAGCCAACGGGTCATCGAATCGATCAAATCCATCCGTGATCAAGCAGGCGCGGTGCTTGATGTAAAAGCTTCGATGATTCGTCTCGATATTTTGATTGCAGTGATGCGAGCTTACGCAGCAAGTGAAACGCTGAATGTGAATGGGTTGTTTGCAGAGTTACCCTATAGCGATATGGGTTTGCGCTATCACTTTCGCGAATTACTTGATACAGGTTGGATCGTGATGAAAACCAGTGATGAAGATGCTCGGCGAAAACTAATCTATCCAACTGAAATTTTGCTGCAACGGTTTGAGACATTTACGGCGGGTGTGGCTAGCCTGCAGTGGGGCGAGTCGAGCGTGGCCTACAACCAAGTACCAGGCGCAAACCACACCGGACCATCTGCAGCGATGCACGCAGAATAAAGCTACGCAACCAAAATAAAACGGCGCCAACATTGGCGCCGTTATTGTTTGTACGCGCAGTGGTTAGTCTGCGTTCGAAGTAACCTCGTGATCTTGCGGTTGCGTCTTTGTATGCTGCGCAACAACTTGTTGTTCGATGGCACCGAAAATACTTTTCCCTTCTTGGTCGAGCATCTCAATTTTGATGCGATCACCAAATTGAAGAAACGAGGTTTGTGCTTCGCCGTGCGCAATGATCTCTTCAGCGCGTCGTTCAAATAAACAACCCGCACCGGTACTGCGATCGCGGTTCGACACGGCGCCAGAGCCAATCACGCAACCAGCACGTAGCGGTCGTGTTTGTGCAGCATGGGCAATTAGTCGCGGAAAATTAAACTGCATGTCGACTCCGGCGTTCGGTTCACCGAGTAATGTGCCGTTCACCCATGCACGACATGGCAAATGTACGCGCTTTCCATCCCACGCATCGCCAAGTTCATCTGGAGTGACCGCAACAGGCGACATGGCTGAGGGCGGTTTAGATTGGAAAAATCCAAAGCCCTTACTCAGTTCTGCGGGGATGAGATGACGCAGGCTGATGTCGTTGAGTAGTACCAATAAACGAATGTGTTGTGCCGCTTTGTCGCGTTCGATGCCCATCGGTACATCGCCGGTGATGATACCGATTTCCATTTCGAGGTCGATCCCATGGGCCTCACTGACAGCAACAATATCTTCGCGTGCACCTAAAAACGGATCAGCGCAACCTTGATACATCAAGGGATCTTTTTTGGATCCAGGTGGTAATTCTTCGCCGCGCGCTTGGCGGATGAGTTCGGCATGAATCAAGTAGGCAGAGGCATCGGCAAACTGAAACGCCCGTGGTAACGGTGCCATGAGTTGCGTCATGTCTAAATCAAAAATGCGATTAGAACCACCGGCGTTCAGTTCGTTGTACAACTGCTCGAGTTGTGGCGACACGTAGTCCCAATCATCCAGCGCTGCTTGAAGCGTGGGGGCGATGTGATCCGCTTTGATCGCGCAGTGAAGATTACGCGAAACCACAGTCAGGCATCCATCGCGCGTACCATCATTGAAAGAAGCAAGTTTCATTGGCTGAGTTTGAATTTCAAGGATTCGTATTATCGCAGACCAGCGCTGGCTGCGCGTTGCGTTTCGCCGTCGCGATTACCTTGTTGAGGCGGGTGTGATGCGCGCGGTGGCCGAACCAAATCCAATCGAAACAGCCCCTTCGCGCGTGCATTGCCCTTGCAGTATGAGTTCATCTCCGTCAGATATAAACGTGCGTGTTTCACCGCTGCTTAGGGTGACCGGCTGTTTGCCTCCTTGGGTGATTTCAAGCAAGGCGCCTTCTTCGCCACGTTGCGGACCAGAAATCGTGCCCGTACCAATGAGATCACCCGTTTGTAAATTACATCCGCCACTGGTGTGATGCGTGATGAGCTGCGCAGGCGTCCAATACGACGTGCGGTAGCTGGCAAGCGAGAGGGATTGCGCTGGCAATTTTTGTTGTCGCATTTGTGCGGATCGAATCGACATGTTTACCTGTATATCGAGATGTCCATGCGTGGCATCGTTGGGGTCGTTGAGATAAGGCAGCGGTTGTGGATCACCCGCATCGCGTGGCCAAGCGGGCGCATGAAACGGCGCCAATGCGTCCATCGTCACCACCCAAGGTGAAATGGTGGTGGCAAAATTTTTAGCTAAAAACGGGCCTAAGGGTTGATATTCCCAAGCTTGAATGTCACGCGCTGACCAGTCATTTAACAGCACCACACCAAACACGTGATCCTGTGCGCGTTTGATCTGGATGGGATGCCCCAAGGTATTTCCTGGCCCCACGATCAGCCCGAGTTCCACTTCATAATCTAGACGCTGCGTGGGACCAAAGCGCGGTGTTGCTGCATCGGGCGCTTTGGTTTGACCGTTGGGACGTCGAATCGGTGTGCCGCTCACAACAACCGACGAAGATCGCCCGTGATAGGCCACTGGGATCCACTTGAAGTTTGGCATCAAGGGGTTGTCTGGCCGAAACAAGCGTCCGACATTGGTGGCGTGATAGCTCGAGGTATAGAAATCAGTGAAATCACCAATCGTCACTGGTAAATGCATATTCACGCGTGACATTGGAATCAAATGTTTGGCAATCGATTGCTGACGTTTCACTGGTGTGTCTTGTGACAACGCGCGCGACAGCGCTAAACGCAAGGCTTGCCAGTGAGGACGGCCCAGCGCAGCCAACGCATTCAAGGTGGATGAACGCATACAAGCCGCGGCTTGTGCGGCCAAGCCTGCTAGACCTAAGGCGCTCGAAGCCTTCGAAACATCGAGAATCTCTCGACCAATCGCGACACCACAGCGCGGTGCGGAATCATCGCCTTTGATCTGAAACACACCAAACGGTAGGTTTTGAATGGGAAATGGCGTATCGCCATTGGCAGAGCGAACCCAACTGTTGCGTGATGGGTCATGTGTTTCGTTGCGTTTGATCATGGTGTGTTTTTTTAACGTGTGTGGTGAATTTGAAAACCATTCCATACGACGTCGTAGTTTGGCTGACGTTGCGGGCTGTGCATGGCGTAAGTTGTGGGATGAAACACATAACGCGATTCGAGCATGAACGCTAACGTGCCATCGATTTTGTGCGGTTGAAGCTGTGCATTTGAAGCACCATTGAAGGTGGTGACATCGGGCCCGTGCGCGCTCATCGCGTTGTGTAAGCTCATGCCGCCCGGTAAAAAACCCTCGGCTTTGGCGTCGTACACGCCACGCACCAGCCCCATGAGCTCACTCATTGTGTTGCGATGAAACCAAGGGGGGCGAAAGGTGTCTTCGGCCACGGCCCAACGCGGTGGAAAGATCACAAAATCTACATTGGCTGTGCCGGCTTGACCCGAGGGCGAAGTGAGCACGGTAAAGATCGACGGGTCGCAGTGATCAAAGCTCACGGTATTAATCACCATAAAGCGCGCGAGATCGTATTTATAGGCGGTTAAATTGCCATGCCAAGCCACAGCATCTAGCGGCGACGCCGAGAGCGTGGTTGACCACAATCCGCCCATAAATTTATTGATTAGGGTGCAGGGGCCAAGGTCTTCTTCAAACGCAGCCACGGGCGCAAGAAAGTCACGCGCGTTCGCTAAACCATTCGAGCCAATCGGCCCGAGTTCGGGTAAGCGCAACATCTGCCCGTAGTTTTCGCACACATAACCACGTGCTGCGGCATCGAGTACATCAACTTTAAATTTCATGCCGCGAGGAATCACACAAATTTCACCTGGCGCGATGCCTAAGCGTCCTGTCTCTGTAAAGAGAAGTAGCTTGCCTTCTTGTGGAATGATTAAGAGTTCGCCATCGCTGACCATCAAATAACGTTGCTGCATCGAGCGATTGGCGCAGTACACATGTACGGCTAAGCCGGTTTGTGATGCAGGGTCACCAGAGCCTGCCATGGTGAAGAGTCCATCAACAAAATCGGTGGGAGCGCTAGGTAGTGGGATGGGATTCCATCGCTCACGATTGGGTGATGTGAGTTGCTGTTGAAACGGTCCTGTGATGAGGTGGCTGGTTTCTAGGCGCTGAAATGGTCCATGCATGGCCGAAGGACGTAAGCGATAAAACCACGTGCGGCGATTTTCATGTCGAGGCGCAGTAAACGCGGTGCCAGAAAGCACTTCGGCGTACAGACCGAGGGGCGCACGTTGTGGCGAATTACGTCCTTGCGGTAAGGCGCCCGCACGCGCTTCGGTGGCGAACTCATTACCAAAGCCGCTTTGATATTGCAGTGCTGTGGGTGAATCGGGCACGTGTTGCATACAGGGGCTCCTGAAATTTATTGCTGTGGAATATGGGCTTCGCGAATCACTTGAGTCCAACGTGCGACTTCACGCGCAATGTGGGTGCGTAGTTCATCGGGGCTGCTGCTGCGCACTTCATTGCCCAACGTTTCTAGACGCGATTTGGCCTCACCCGCGCTGAGGATGCGACGTAGTTCACGATTCACTCGGTCGATGATTGCTGGCGGCGTGCCGCGCGGCGCAGCGATGCCAGTCCATGAGCGCACATCAAAACCACTCAAGGTGTCTGCCAGTGGTGGTACACCGGGCAGAGGCGGCCAAGCTTGTGGATGCGTCACCGCTAACGCACGCACTTTTCCGGCTTTGATTTGTCCAGAGGTGAAGGTCACGGTATCCACCAACAAATCAACATCACCGCGCAATAGCCCTTCGAGGGGGGCTGCGCCACCGCGATACGGTACGTGGGTCATGCGTATCCCTGCCAAACTGGCAAACAATTCGCCTGTTAAGTGTTGCGTCGAACCGATGCCCACCGATGAAAAATTCACCTGACCTGGACGTGCTTTGGCGTATTGAATAAATTCAGCCAATGTTTGCGCCGGATGATCCGGACGTACACCGAGCGCAAACGGAAAAAATGTCACGCTAGAGATCATCGAAAAATCATCGACGGGATGAAACGGCAGTTGTTTATACAACCCAGCAGAAACCGCATGACCACCAGTCAGCAAGATCAGGGTGTATCCGTCGGCAGGACTGCGGACCAGCGCTTCGGATGCAATGTTCCCACCGGCTCCCGTACGCGCTTCGACCACCACCGGTTTGCCGAGCGCTTCACCGAGTGGACCCGCCAAGATGCGCGCAACGGTGTCGGCGTTACCGCCAGCGCCAAAGCCCTGCAGAAGTTTGATGGATTTATCGGGCCAAGGCTGTGCGTGCAATGAATTACTGAAAAGCAGCATCGCAAACACTAGACAAGACCAACCCACAGAAACAACACGCGCAGCGAACATACGCTTCCTTTTTTATGAAGGCATACCTGAAGGTAGCCACGTAGCGAGCGCTGGAATAAACGCAAGTAACAGCATGCGCAAACAATCGGCGATCACAAATGGTGTGATACCGCGCACGATGGTTTGCATCGGTAACTGCGCGACCCCTTGAATAACAAACAGGTTAATTCCAACGGGCGGCACAATCATGCCGATCTCGCACACCGTGACAAACATTACGCCAAACCAAATTGGATCAAACCCGAGTGCCATGATGAGTTTAAACACGGGGCCGACGGTGAGTAGCATCATCGCTAATTCATCCATCAGTGCGCCTAGTACGATGTACATCAACATCAAGAGCAACATCACACTCCATCGCCCGAGCCCGAGTGTGCCAACGAATTGCACCAACGCATCGGTGAGTCCAGTGGAGTCGATGAAGTAATTAAAAATTCCTGCGCCAATCAAGATGGCGAAGATCATGCCGGAAGTGGTGGCGCTTTCAATGATGGCTGCGCGCGTTGTTTCGCGTGTGAGTTTGCCACTGACCCACGCGAGTAAGACAGCGCCAAACGCGCCCACCGCCGCCGCTTCAGTGGGCGAGAACCAACCGAAATACATCCCGCCAAGCACGAGCGCAAAGAGCATCACCACTTGCCAAACATCGCGTAACGCTTGCAACCGTGCGGCAGTGTTTGCGCGTGGTCCTGGCGGACCATGGGTCGGATTGCGTGCCGTGGTGTAGCGCACAGCACCCATGTAGAGCACGGTGCCAAGAATGCCGGGTAATACACCAGCGGCGAGTAACTTGCCGATCGATTGCTCGGTCATCAATCCATAAATCACAAACAAAATAGACGGAGGAATCATCACCCCGAGTGTGCCGCCAGCGGCGACCGACGCAGAAGACAGTCGGTCGTCATAGCCGGCACGACGCATTTCGGGCATGGCCACGCGTCCCATGGTGGCTGCAGTGGCAATCGCTGAACCACATACCGCACCAAAGATTGCGCACGCCCCAATGGTGGCCATGGCTAAGCCGCCACGCAAATGCCCCAGCCATGTGGCCACGCATGCATACAAACTGCGCGACAGACCGCCGTGCGCAGCAAATACTCCCATCACAATAAAAAGTGGCAGGACCGATAAACCCGCAGGAAAAATCGATTCAAACGGGCCACGACCCAACACAAAGCCTAAGGTGCTCCAACCATTGACTAAGCCATACCCCAGTGCGCCGACAATACCCATGGCAACGGCCACCGGTACGCGCAATGCAATCAGTGCAAGCACTGCAGTAAATCCAAACGCACCAGCGATAGGCCCGCTCATGGTGTGGTACGCATTAACGTGCGTTGCGTTTCGTGCCAAGCGAGTAATAACGTCGCGCTACCCGAGAGAAACAAACCGCAAAGTAGGGGCGCCCAATACCAAACCAAAGCGATGCCAATGGTTTGCGACACATCGCCTTGGGCGATTTGTAAATACGCTTGCTGTGCGCCATAGAAAGTGAGCGCAAATAAAAACACCGCGCACAACAATTGCACCGTCGCGCGCAATGCGGCGAGGCAACGCTGCGGAAAACGTGCAGTCACAAAATCAATCGTGATATTGGATTCACGCAAAAACGTGAGCGGTAATACCAGCGCCACACACCACAGCTGCGCAAGTTGCGTTAAGTCAACCGCACCAACAATCGAGATGCCGAGCGCATGACGCAGCGAAATATCTGCAACGATCGCAAGCACCCCCAAACCTAGCGCGAGTATGCCCGCAGTGGCGAGACCCACCGCGAGCCGATCTGCACGTGTGCTCACTTGGCGAGTCGCGCAACTGTCTTCAACATTTCGTCATAGATCGCACGCGCGTTTGGAACGCCAGCTTTTTCAATGTCAGAGAGTTCTTTATCGATGACGGGTTTAAGTTGTACGCGCCATTTTTCGCGTTGTTCATTCGATACGCTGATGATGCTATTACCGCGTGCTTTCGCAGCATCAAGGCCCGCTTGGTCCCAACGATTCCACCACTCCCCAAAGCGATTCACCATCACGTTGCCGGTGGTTTCATCGACCGCTTTTTTAAACTCGGCGGGTAGAGCGTTGTACTTGGTTTCGTTCATCACCAAATGAAAGCAGGCGGTGTACACGCGCGCATCGTAGTGATGCTTCAACATCCCTTCGAGACGAAAACCTTTAATGGCATCCCAAGGAAACACCGCACCATCAATCACGCCTTTTTCAAGATTTTCGTAGACCAGACCCGGCGGCATACCAACCGGCGTGGCACCTAAAAATGTGAGCAACTCTTGTGTGGGAGGATTGGGTGCGCGCATGCGCAGGCCTTTGACATCTTCAAGCTTGTCGATTTTTTTATCGCGTGTATGAAATAACCCAGGGTTATGGCAATGTAAGGCCAGCAACTTAAAGCCTTTGAAATCATCGGCAAGTAAGCCGGGTGCCATGCTCCACAGCGTGCGCGAGGCGATATCGGCTGACGGTGCGACAAACGGCAACTCCATGATCGATGCGCGCGGCATGCGGCCACGAGGAATGCCATTCAAGCCCCAACCCACGTCGGTGACACCTTGCTTCACTTGATCGGCTTGGTTTTCTGTTTTGCCAAAAGGTGAGTTGCCCGCAAAGACGCGCGCGGTGAGTTTTCCGCCGGTGCGTTTTTCTAATTCTTTGGCCCATGGTTCGAGCACATCGACCACGAAGCCATGCGTTGGCGGCACGTAAGTGGTGATTTTCCATTCCACTTTGTCTTGCGCCTGCACCTGACTTGCCAGACACAGCGATAGCGCCAGCGCAAATCCTCGCCAATTCGTTTGATAGGCATGCATGGGGGGTCTCCTGGATTGGGGCCCTTCAGAGGGGGCTGATGTTGGGACGGTTGTGCGTACGGTGATGCGTTTGATTATACGGGGCAAGGCCGATGCGAGGCTGCTGCAATGCACCTACGTGCGCAGCATAGAATCGACGGTTACAACGCGGTGATGTGCATGATTTTTTGGAGGGCTGACATGCAAGGAAAACGCTGGTTTGTTGCGCTGCTCATGTTGTTGTGTCACGCGATAGCCGTTGCGCAAGAGTATCCAAGTCGTGCAGTGCGCATGGTGGTTGGTTTTCCGCCGGGTGGCGCAAACGATATTCTTTCGCGATTGGTCGGGGCCAAATTACAAGAACGCTTGGGACAAGCGTTTATTACCGATAACAAACCCGGCGCGAACGCCATGATTGCGGCGGAGTATGTCGCGCGCGCTGCACCCGATGGTTACACCTTACTGGTGGGTGCCAGTGGTGCGATGGCCTTCAATCCGGGGCTATACGATAAGTTGTCCTACGACCCAATCAAAGACTTTGCCCCAGTGACGATGGTGGGCGCGTTTCCACTTTTTCTTGCCATCCATCCAAGCGTTGAGGCCAATAGTGTGCGCGAACTAATCGCCTTAACGCGTGCGCGGCCAGGACACCTCACTTACGGCACGGGCTCAACGCCGTTTCAATTGGCCGTCGAGTTATTTAAATCACGTCATCAACTGGACATTCGGCATATTCCCTACAAAGGCAGCGCGCCTTCGGTGAATGCGTTGCTTGGCGGCGAAGTGAGTATGACGATACTCGATAGTCC
>CAWUMP010000067.1:0-10457 GCA_963923385.1 uncultured bacterium
GTATTACACCAAACCCATGCTGCTCGCAGTGGGTGATCGTTACGAAGACCAAATTGCTGCTGATCGCGCCGCTGACGCGGCCTATCGCTGAGAGCTGTTTATGTTTGAACTTGCCTTGTTCTACTTCTTTGCCAGTGTGCTAGTTGCCGCCGCGTTGACGGTGATTGTGGTGCGCAACCCCGTGTATGCTGCGCTGAGTTTAGTGCTGGCTTTTTTTACTGCCTCAGGCTTGTGGATGCTGTTGCGCGCAGAGTTTCTCGCGATCACCCTCGTGTTGGTTTATGTCGGCGCGGTGATGGTGCTGTTTTTGTTTGTGGTGATGATGCTAGACGTTAATTTAGAGCGTTTGCGTGAGGGCTTCTGGAGTTACTTGCCTGCCGGGGGCGCTGTTGGTGTGTTGATGGTGGCCGAGATGGGGCTACTGTTGGGTGGCCGTTATGCTGGGGTGCTCTCTAAAGTGGCCGAACCCAGTGCTGATTACAGCAACACCAAGGCCTTGGGTCGAATTTTGTACACGCAGTACGTGTATGCATTTGAGATTGCTGCAGTGATTCTGCTGGTGGCTATCGTCGCTGCGATTGCACTGACCTTGCGTCGACGCAAAGACAGCAAGGCGCAGGATCCCTCCGCCCAAGTGCGCGTACGTCGTGCGGATAGAGTGCGTTTAGTTCAAATGCCTGCGGAGAAGGAATAGCCCATGCCTAGCCTTGCGCATTTTTTGGTGCTTGGTGCCGTATTGTTTGGCATCGCGGTCGTGGGGATTTTTCTTAATCGCAAAAATCTTATCGTTCTCCTCATGGCCATTGAATTGATGTTGCTTGCGGTGAATATGAATTTTCTGGCGTTCGCCCATCACCTGGGAGACACCGCAGGTCAAGTCTTTGTGTTTTTTATCTTAACGGTGGCAGCCGCCGAATCGGCCATTGGACTGGCGATTTTGGTTGTGCTCTTTCGCAATTTATCGACGATTCATGTCGATGATCTCGATACGCTGAAGGGCTAGATCACCATGAAGGCATTGTATTTACTGATACCGCTTGCCCCGTTGTTTGGCGCCTTAGTGGCTGGGTTACTCGGCCAGGCGATTGGACGCGGTGGTGCCCATCGCATCACGATTGCCTCGGTGCTGGTTTCATTTATTGCCGCGGTTGTGGTGTTTCAAGATGTCCTCTCCGGCGGCACATTCAATGGCAGTGTTTACACCTGGATCACCAGCGGGACGACGCGTCTAGAAATTGGTTTTCTGATTGACCGGCTCAGCGCTACGATGATGCTCGTGGTGACGTTTGTGTCGTTGATGGTGCACATCTACACCATCGGTTACATGAAAGAGGACCCGGGGTATCAGCGCTTTTTTGCGTATATCTCGTTGTTTACGTTTTCGATGTTGATGTTGGTGATGAGTAATAACTTCCTGCAGCTGTTTTTTGGCTGGGAAGCTGTGGGGTTGGTCTCGTATTTGCTGATTGGTTTTTGGTACGAGCGTCCTACCGCCATTTACGCCAACATGAAGGCGTTTTTGGTGAATCGCGTGGGTGACTTTGGATTTTTATTAGGCATTGCGTTGATCTTGGCGCACGTCGGGTCACTGGATTACGCCGCTGTGTTCACTCAAGCCAACGCCCTTGCAGGGCAGTCGATTCAGCTTCTGGGTAGTCAAACGTGGATGTTGCTGACGGTCATCTGCATCTGTCTGTTTATTGGTGCGATGGGTAAGAGCGCGCAATTTCCCTTGCACGTGTGGTTGCCCGATTCGATGGAAGGCCCGACGCCGATTTCAGCGTTGATTCATGCGGCAACGATGGTCACAGCCGGCATCTTTATGGTGGCGCGTATGTCACCGCTGTTTGAGTTGTCGGACACTGCGCTGTCGGTGGTGATGGTGATTGGTGCGATTACAGCGTTATCGATGGCGGTGGTAGCGATCACGCAATTTGATATCAAACGCGTGGTGGCGTACTCCACCCTGTCTCAATTGGGTTACATGACGGCTGCCTTGGGCGCGTCGGCGTATCCCGCAGCGATCTTTCATTTGATGACCCACGCATTCTTTAAGGCAGTGTTGTTTCTTGGCGCCGGCTCGGTCATCATGGCCATGCACCACGAACAAGACATGCGCCGCATGGGCGGGTTACGTCAATTTCTTCCCATCACGTATCTCACGGTGTTGATCGGTGCGTTGGCAAACGCAGGTTTCCCTCCGTTCGCGGGATTCTTTTCTAAAGACAGCATCATCGAAGCGTTGCACGCTTCGCATACGCCTGGTGCAGGTTTTGCGTGGGCTTGCGCATTAGCGGGCGTGTTTTTTGGCGGCGTGTACTCGTTGCGATTGGTCTTCATGACCTTTCATGGTCATCCACGCATGGATGCTCATACGCGTTCGCATCTACATGAAAGTCCTTGGGTAGTGACCTTGCCGCTTGTGCTCCTTGCGATTCCGTCGATTGCTGCTGGCTGGTCGATTGGTACGGTCTTATTTGGTGACTTTTTCAGCACGGCAATTCAAATTTCACCACAGCACACTGCGATGGCCACGCTGCAGCATGAATACCACGGTGTGGTCGCGATGATGTTGCATGGACTCACTGCGCTACCGTTTTGGTTAGCGCTGGCCGGCGCAGTGACCGCTTGGTATTTGTATATCGTGCGTCCAGATTTACCCAAAGTGATTGCGGGGCAGTTCGGCATGCTGTACGCCGTGGTCGAACGAAAATATGGCTTTGATGAATTATTTTCTTGGCTCTTTGCTGGCGGTGCTCGCGTGGTGGGTGCTGGACTTTGGAAAGGTGGAGACCAAACCTTGATCGATGGCTTGATTGTGAATGGCTCTGCACGCATGGTGGGTTGGAGCGCACGCTTGATACGCTTAGTGCAAACGGGTCGTGTGTATCAATATGCTTTCACGATGGTGTTTGGTGTGCTGCTCTTACTTTGGTGGCCCAAGATTCGCTTTTTCTTTGGCTTTGGCCACTGAGCTTCGATCGGAATCCTGACGCATGTCCTCTTATCCTTTACTCAGTTTGTCGATCTGGACGCCGATTGTGGCGGGCCTGCTTGTGCTTGCGACCGGTGACGATCGTAAAGCGTTGCTTGCGCGACGCTTGGCTCTATTGGGTGCGTTACTTGGCTTTGTGGTGACCTTGCCGTTGTACACCGGCTTTGACCGAGCCAGTGCCGAGATGCAATTTGTTGAGCAAGCCTTGTGGATCCCTCACTTTAATGTGTATTACCACTTGGGGGTGGACGGCATTGCCATGCCTTTTATCTTGCTCAATAGCTTCATCACCATCTTTGTGGTGCTGGCCGGTTGGACGGTAATTGAAAATCGAGTGGCACTGTATTTCGCGGCGTTCTTATTCTTGTCTGGGATCATGAACGGTGTGTTTGCCGCACAGGACAGTCTGTTGTTTTACGTGTTTTTTGAAGCAACCCTGATTCCGATGTTCATCATCGTAGGTGTTTGGGGCGGACCCAATCGTGTTTATGCGGCATTAAAGTTTTTTCTGTACACCTTGATGGGTTCGTTGTTCATGTTGGTGGCGTTGCTGTATCTCTATGACCATTCGGGCGGTAGTTTTGCGATGGCCGATTGGAAAGCCTTGCCCCTCGGTCTTGAGGCACAGCAATGGTTGTTCTTTGCTTTCTTGGCTGCTTTTGCTGTCAAAGTTCCTATGTGGCCAGTCCATACTTGGTTGCCCGATGCGCACGTTGAGGCGCCGACGGGCGGTTCGGTAGTGCTTGCAGCAATCATGCTCAAGCTTGGCGCCTATGGCTTCTTACGGTTCTCGTTGCCGGTGTTGCCCGATGCATCGCGCAACTTGGCGTGGCTAATGATTGCGCTTTCGTTGGTGGCGGTGGTCTACATCGGCTTTGTTGCTCTCGTGCAGTTGGATATGAAAAAGCTGATTGCTTACTCCTCGATTTCGCACATGGGTTTTGTCACGCTGGGCTTTTTTATCTTTAATGCGTATGGCGTTGAAGGTGCCTTGATTCAAATGATTTCGCATGGCTTTATCTCGGCGGCCATGTTCTTGTGCGTCGGGGTCATGTACGACCGCATGCACAGTCGCATGATTGCTGATTACGGCGGTGTGGTACACCGTATGCCGAAATTTGCAGCCTTCATGATGCTATTTTCGATGGCAAATTGCGGCTTACCTGCCACCAGTGGTTTTGTTGGCGAATTTATGGTCATCATGGGCGCGATGCAAGCCAGCTTTTGGATTGCATTTCTTGCCGCCTCGACGCTCATTCTTGGCGCCGCGTATACCTTGTGGATGTATAAGCGCGTGATCTTTGGTCCGATTGCCAATGAGCATGTGGCTGTGCTTACCGACGTCAATGCGCGCGAGATCGTCATACTGAGTGTGCTGGCGTTGGCGGTCCTCGTGTTGGGTGTGTACCCCTTACCCTTATCCGAGATCATGCATGCCTCGGTCAATGAATTATTGCGCCAGGTGGCGCTGTCTAAGTTTTGATGGATATGCGAGTCAACATGGTGTTCTCGCGGCGCTCAGATAAGGCCTGCATCTCATGAGCAAGGCATTTGTTTTTCCTGACTTCTACATCGCTCAACCTGAGCTGATTTTGCTCGGCTTGGCTTGCGCCGTGACGTTGTTTGATTTGTATGTGCGCGATGCGCGGCGCTCCCTCACTTATGCATTGGCGCAAGTGGCGCTCCTGGGATCCGCTTTATCGGTACTTAATGTGCTGACTGGCACGATGGGTGACTTGGCCTACACCTTTAATGGATTGTATGTGGCTGATGTCATGGGGCACATACTCAAGCTGTTTGCGTGCGTGACGCTCTCTGTGGTGTTGATTTACAGCCGAATGTACCTGGCGGACCGCGGTTTGCTCAAAGGGGAGTTTTTATCGCTCCTGCTATTTGCGTTACTGGGCATGTTCATTTTGATTTCCGCCAATAGTTTTCTCACGATCTATTTGGGGTTGGAGCTGTTGTCGCTGTCGTTGTATGCCATGGTGGCGCTCAATCGTGATTCGGCACTTTCCACTGAAGCTGCCATGAAGTATTTCGTGCTCGGCGCGTTAGCCTCAGGCTTGCTGTTGTACGGCATGTCCATGATTTATGGCGCTACCGGCTCGTTGATGCTTACCGAAATTTCGCGGGCGTTATCGCAAGGTGCGGCCGATCGTACCGTGGTGGTGTTTGGCTTGGTATTCCTCGTTTCTGGCTTGGCCTTCAAGCTTGGCGTGGTGCCATTTCATATGTGGATTCCAGATGTGTATCACGGCGCACCGACGGCGGTCACGCTGGTGATTGGCAGTGCACCCAAATTAGCGGCCTTTGCGATGGCCATGCGATTACTCGTCAATGGCTTACTCGAGCTGGCGGTGGATTGGCAGCAGATGCTCATCATTCTTGCTGTGCTTTCCATGGCCATCGGCAACATCGCGGCGATTGCGCAAACTAACCTAAAGCGTATGTTCGCTTACTCGACGATTTCGCATATGGGCTTTATGTTGCTTGGCTTGCTCACTGGGGTGGTGCAGGGCAATTGGTTGAATGCGGCAGATGCCTACAGCGCAGCGATGTTTTACGCGATCGTTTACGTATTAATGAGCCTGGGTGCGTTTGGCACGTTGTTATATCTTTCACGTGCAGGTTTTGAGTGCGAGCACTTAGATGACTTGCGTGGTTTAAATCGCAAAAGCCCTTGGACTGCGTTTATTGCCATGTTGTTGATGTTTTCGATGGCGGGGGTGCCACCCACCGCTGGTTTTTATGCCAAATTTTTAGTGCTCTCTTCCACCGTGGCGGCGGGGCAGTTATGGTTGGCGGTACTCGCGGTTATTTTTTCGTTGATTGGTGCGTTTTATTACCTACGCATCGTCAAGCTGATGTATTTCGATGAACCGCTCAGCGGACGTGATGTGGCGGTTTCTATCTCAGGCAACAGCGATATGCGCTTGATGTATTCGGTCAATGGACTGGCATTACTCGCGTTGGGCCTGTTGCCACAGCCGCTCATGGCGCTGTGCTTTATTGCCATCAAGTCGCTCTGATTGTTGGGCGCTAGCATGCTTAGCCTCATCGTGCTTGGGCTGGTCGCTTTGGTTGCCGCCAACCTGCCGTTTATCTCGCAACGCATTTTTTTTATTCGGCGGCCAACCCATAAGCGTATGGGGTGGCGCGTGCTTGAACTCGCGGTCTTGTACCTCATCTTGGGTTTGTTCGCGCGATGGTTAGAGTCACGCGTGGGTGAGGTCTATCCTCAAGGCTGGGAGTTTTACGCGGTGACGCTCAGCTTGTTTTTGGTGCTTGCCTACCCTGGTTTTGTCTATCGCTACCTTTGGCGGCACGACGCGTGAGTAACCAACCGATCGATCTCACTGAGCATTTTGTTTCTGGCGAAGAGGTCTATCGTGGACAAATGCTACGTGTGCAATGTGATGTTGTTCGCTTGCCCAACGGTCAGCAAACCACGCGTGAATACATTTGCCATCCAGGGGCAGTCGCCATCTTTGCGATCGATGCGCAAGATTGCGTGGTGTTGGAGCGGCAGTTTCGTTATCCAATTCGCTCGACGATCATCGAAATTCCGGCGGGAAAGCGTGATCCCGGAGAGCCGCTGCTCGAATGTGCCAAGCGTGAGTTACTTGAAGAAACTGGTTACCGCGCCAACAACTGGACTCGCATGACCACTGTGCACAATGCGTTGGGTTATGCCGATGAATTTATCGAAATTTTTATTGCGCAAGATCTGCATCTTGAGAAACAAAAGCTCGATGACGAAGAGTTTTTAGAGGTGTTGCATGTCCCCTTCGATGAAGCGCTTGCGATGGTTCAAGACGGGCGCATCACCGACGTTAAAACGCAGCTCGCCTTGTTGTGGTGGAAGAACTTCGGCGTGGGCGCTGGTAGCGCTACACGCTAGTTTTTTTGTCACACCATCGCATTACCGGCTGAACGCGTCCACTCAGCCGCAGACCCCAACGTAGCCGCAAGCGGTGCAGTAATCGCAACCATCTTTGCGAATCATGGTGTGATTGCCACACTCTGGGCAGGCACTGCCTTTCATCACCGGGGGTACGCCGCGCTTGGTGGGCGCATCGAGTAAACCCATTTGCTGGAGCGGGTAACCATGCTCATCCAAGATCCCAAGCATGGCATAGCGATGAATAATTAATCGCGCAACATACGCGACTGTGGACGGCCATGTTTGCTGACGCTGCGCGCCGGGAACAAAGGCCATCATGTCGCCCAAGGGCTCAGGGTAATCGAGTAGTTTGCGTAATTTCATGCCAATCCAAGCCGGATCGAGCACACGCATATCTAACGAGAGCAACTTGCATAATCCATCGAGCGCGCGCGGATATTCGCCGGCGAGCCACATCGAGTAGGGGCGTGTTACACCATCGGGTAAGGTGATTTCTTTGAGTCCAAGTACAAAGTCATCGCCCGTACCTGGATTGAGTACATCAACGGTCCATGACATGGTGCCATCGGTGCCAGTTTTAGGTTCTTTCAGACTGAACATGGCATCGAGCAGCGGTGTCGGACCTTGACCCAAGGCTCCCAGTTGATCGACGCGCCATTGCACGATCTTTGCGAGTGCGGCGACCACCGATGGCATGCGCTTTTTCTCACCGCTCGGTGGAAACGGCATGTCGAATGCATCGTCACCGGCTGCTTTCGCTAATGAATCGAGTTTGAGCGTGAGCCAACCGGCATCGTTCGCTCGCATATCCATTGATAAGGTTTTCGCTAACGCACCGAGTCCGCGCGGTTGTTCTGCACCATTGACCCACACTTCAAATGCGTGCGGACGACTTTCAGGCATCGAGGATTGCGCATCAACATGCCCAACAAACACCGCAAACGTGCCATGCGGATGCTCGACCATGTACGTCCACGCTGGATTGCCACCTGCCAATGAGGGGCGACCAGGCCACGCCAGACTGGCCAGCACTGGCGCAGGAATCGATTTAATTTCGATGCGGCGATTGCGATCATCGAGCACAAAGTCCTGTGGCTTTTCAGCACTGGGCGTGGTGCCGACAGAGAGCACCGAACCCAACACGCTATTGGGTCGATACGTGGCTAATCCTTTGAGTCCGGATTTCCATGCCTTTAGATACAGATCTTGAAAATCATCATAGGGATAGTCGGCGGGTACGTTGACGGTTTTAGAGATGCTGGTGTCGACATACGGTGCAACCGCCGCCACCATTTCTTCGTGGGCTGTCGCGCTGAGCTCTAGTGCGGTGACAAAGTAAGGCGGCAGTTGTTGCATGTCGCCACCGAGTGCACGATAACGGCGCCAAGCGTGATCTTCGACAGGAAACGCTTTGAGCGTACCGTCGGCCATGCGTTTTTTGCGGGTGTAGGTCCAAGAAAATGGTGGCTCAATACCATTAGAGGCATTATCTGCGAAGGCCAAACTGATGGTGCCCGTGGGTGCAATCGAAAGTAAATGCGAGTTACGCAAACCGTGTTTACGAATCGATGTTTTGAGTGCCTCTGGAAGACGTGTGGCAAAGCTGGTGCCAGATAAGTACAGGTCAGCGTTAAATAATGGAAACGCGCCGCGCTCTTGTGCCAACTCCATCGAGGCTCGATAGGCGTGATCGCGCATCGACTCGGAGATGCGTGCAGCCATGGCGCGTGCCTCGGCGCTGTCGTAACGCAGTTTGAGCATGATCAGTGCATCACCTAAGCCCGTGAACCCCAAGCCCACGCGGCGTTTAGCCATGGCTTCTTGATGTTGTTGCGGCAGTGGCCAGGCGGTGACATCGAGCACGTTATCCAGCATACGTACGGCCACTTCGACCACTTGCGCAAAGTGCTTGAAATCAAAATCTGCATCTTGACCAAATGGATCGCTGACAAAACGTGTGAGATCAATCGAACCCAAACAGCAACAGCCGTAGGGTGGTAATGGCTGTTCTGCACAGGGGTTGGTGGCTTCGATGGTTTCGCAATAATTAAGGTTGTTGTCGCGATTCATGCGGTCGAGAAACAAAATACCTGGCTCGGCATGGTCATACGTCGAGCGCATGATTTGATCCCAGAGCATACGTGCGGGCACTTTGCGATAAACCCACAGCCCGTCTTCGCGTTGAAATGCGCCTGCTTCGAGTTGTTCTTTGCCAGGGCGCGCACGATGCACTAACTCGACATCGGTGTCCCGTTCCACCGCTTGCATAAACGTGTCAGTGACGCCCACAGAAATATTGAAGTTAGTCAGACCGCCAGTATCTTTGGCGTGAATAAATTCTTCTACATCCGGATGATCACAACGAAGCACACCCATTTGTGCGCCACGACGTGCACCCGCCGACTCAACGGTTTCGCACGAGCGGTCGAACACGCGCATATAAGAAATCGGTCCACTGGCCCGCGATTGTGTGCCTTTGACGTCTGCGCCCCGTGGACGTATTGACGAAAAGTCATAGCCCACACCACCACCGCGGCGCATGGTTTCGGCCGCTTCGAGTAAGGCCGTATAAATCCCGGGGCGTCCGTCAGAGATTTCCGAAATCGAATCACCCACGGGTTGTACAAAGCAATTGATTAACGTGGCTTGCATCTGAATGCCGGCCGCCGAATTAATGCGGCCTGCCGGAACAAAGCCTGAGGCCAATGCATTTAAAAAGCGACGCTCCCAGTGTGCGCGTCGTTCTTCTGGTTCGGCAGCGGCCAACGCGCGAGCAACGCGTAGACGCACGGCATCGACGCTGAGCTCTTCGCCCTTGGCATATTTTTCAATCAGTACGTCGCGGCAAATTTCTTGTTCGGCCAGCGTCGCCGGTGCAGTGGTGGCAGTGTCGTCGCGTGGGGGCGTCATGGTGTGGGCGATCTCGTGAATACGTTTGGGGTCAACAAACAGAACAACACGGATGTATTGCTCTGGCGGCCGAAAAGCGATTGCATGGCTTTAGCGGGGGCGCAAGCATACCGATTTCACGGCGCGTTGTGGACCTCCTTTGCGTCAGTGACGATCAAATTATTTGGATCGCGCAAGCGCTTGAAAAATAGAACAAAAATATTTTGAATGTTTGATGGGTTATCTCGCAATCCGACTTTACAAGTCAAAAAATTTTTGCATGGCTGCGTAAATCTGGTGTCGCGTTGCATTGCTTGAGTACGCGTACAATCTACCAAAATTAAATATGTCTAAAGCCTTTACAAAAGAATCTGATCAAGAGGACGACGCTCCGATGGCGCCAGATTTGGCGACACCCGCGTTGGTGCGTAACTACATCACGCCAGCGGGCCACGCACGGTTGATGCAAGAGTGGCGCCATCTGATGGATATTGAGCGCCCTGAAGTTGTACGCGTGGTGTCGTGGGCGGCAGGTAATGGCGATCGCTCTGAAAATGGCGATTACATTTATGGCAAACGTCGCTTACGTGAAATTGATCGGCGGATTCGCTTTTTAACCAAACGACTTGATCAAGCTGAAATTGTGGATTCGGCAGGTCGCGATAC
>CAWUMP010000068.1:0-10407 GCA_963923385.1 uncultured bacterium
TGCAGAAGGCACCGACGATTACTTCGCACGTCAGCAAGTCTTAGAAAAACTTGGCAACGTCACGCTACCGACGGGCGCCCAGCCGCAGCTAGCGCCACTTTCAACGGCCGTGGGTGAAATCTATCGTTATGTGCTGGATGCACCAGCAGAGATGCCGTTATACGAAATTCGCGCGATTCAAGACTGGACCATCAAGCCCGCGCTACGCATCGTGCCTGGCATTGCAGATGTGATTAGTTTTGGTGGTGCCGTCAAAGAGTACCAAGCGCGGGTCGATCCGTTTGCCCTGAAGCGCTACGGTGTGACACTGGATCAAGTTTCGCAAGCCTTGGCAAATAACAGCGCGAACGTTGGCGGTGGGTTAATGCGTCGCGGTGATGAGGCGTTGGTAATTCGTGGCGTGGGTTTATTTGAAAATCTCGACGACATTGGCCGTACGGTGGTGGCCTCACCAGGTGGGCGTCCGGTTTACGTGTCTGATCTTGCACAAGTACGCATTGGCATGCGTCCACGTCAAGGCATTGTTGCAGCCAACGATCGCGATGAAGTGGTCGAAGGCATTGTGCAAATGATCAAGGGGCAAAATGCCGCCAAGGTGGTGAAGGATCTGCGTGCCAAAGTCGATTTGGTGAACACCAAATTACCACCCGGTGTGAAGATCCGGCCGATTTATCAGCGGACCGATTTGATTGAGCACACGGTACACACCGTGATTGAAAATCTACTGGTGGGCGCGTTGTTGGTGATCGGCGTGTTGATGCTGTTTTTGCGTAACTGGAAAGCAGCGCTGATTGTGGCCACAGTGATTCCGTTGTCGCTCTTGTTTGCGTTTATTTTGATGGATGCGCGCGGCGTATCGGCCAATTTGATTTCGTTAGGCGCCGTTGACTTCGGCATCATTGTCGATAGTGCAGTGGTACTGGTGGAAGCGCTGATGGTGCGCTTAGCGCTTAGTCAAGCCGATCACAATCCAACCCATGGCACGTACGGTTGGCGGTTACATGAGTTAAAGCATACCGCGGTGTCGCTGTGTCACCCCATTTTGTTTTCAAAGGCCATCATCATTATTGCCTTTCTGCCGATCTTTACCTTTCAACGCGTAGAAGGAAAAATTTTTACGCCGGTCACCTTTACGCTGTCATTTGCTTTGCTTGGCGCAATTATCTTGACCTTGATTCTTGTGCCGACCCTTCTGACCTACGCCTTGAAATCAGGTGATATGGTTGAAAAACACTCGGCGTGGATGCATGCGTTACAAGAACGCTATCGCGCCTTTTTGTTGGCCTTAGATCAACATGCACGTCAGTTGATTATTGTGTCCTTGAGTTTGCTTGCTGCCTCTGTTGCGGTGGTGCCTTTGTTAGGCAGTGAATTTTTACCGAAACTCGATGAAGGCAACATCTGGCTGACCATTACCATGCCACCGCCCAGTAGCCTGCAAAAAACCAAAGATATCGAGCGCGAAGTGCGCACTATTTTGCGCAGCTACCCTGAAGTGAACATGGTGGTCACGCAAGTGGGTCGACCCGATGATGGCACCGACCCAAAGGGCCCCAACAACTTAGAAATACTGGCTGAGCTCAAGCCGCGCGGCGAATGGCGTTTTGCCACCAAAGATGATTTGGTGCGCGATATGTCTGCGCGCATTCATCGTATTCCTGGCGTACCGACGAATTTTTCGCAAGTCATTCAAGACAACGTTGAAGAGGCGTTGTCTGGTGCGCGCGGAGAAATTGTGGTCAAAGTATTTGGCCCTGACCTCGAAATTTTGCAGGAAAAGGGCGATCAAATTGTAGAGGTGCTGAATACCGTTCGCGGTGCCGTAGATGTGGCCGTGTTTCGTATTGGCGGACAAAGTGAACTCACCATTACTGTCGACCGAAATAAAATCGCACGACTGGGTTTAAACGTGAGTGACGTCAATAACGTCATTCAAACCGCGCTTGCGGGCGCATCCGTCAATACGTTTTATGACGGTGGTCGGCGCTTTGATGTCACGGTACGTTTGTTAAGCCAATATCGCGACGCGGTGGATGATATTGCCCACTTACAAATTCCTTTGCCTGTGCCTGCGAATGCCACGCCCGGTATGAATTTGTTGCCCACTGTGTCGTTGGGTGACGTGGCGAAGGTCGAGGTGCGTCAAGGGGCAACACGTGTATCGCGCGAGGGCGGTGGTCGTATTGTGGCAGTGAAAGCAAATTTATCTGGTCGTGATCAGGGTAGCTTTGTTGCAGAAGCGCAAAAGCTGGTGGCAGAAAAGGTGATCTTGCCGCCGGGTTACACCGTCACTTGGGGCGGGCAGTTTGAAAACCAGCAGCGTGCGATGGCGCGCTTAAAAGTGGTCGTGCCGTTATCGTTGCTGGCTATTTTTTCATTGCTGTTTTGGGCGTTTCGTTCAGTGAGAAGTGCACTGGTTGTTTTGATGATGGTGCCGTTTACTTTAATTGGTGGCATTGCCGGCTTGGGATTAGCGGGGTTGCATTTGTCTGTGTCGGCTGCCGTTGGCTTTATTGCAGTGGCGGGTATTTCGGTGCAAAACGGTGTGATCATGGTCGAGCAGATGATCGAACTTATCCGTCATGGCAAACGCATGGAAGAGGCGATTGTTGAAGGTGCTGTGATGCGTTTGCGGCCGATTTTAATGACGGCATTGATGGCCGGATTGGGCTTGCTGCCCGCGGCCTTATCGAGTGGCATTGGCTCTGAAACGCAGCGTCCATTTGCAGTGGTGATTGTGGGCGGTATCGTTAGCGCGACGGTGTTTACGTTGCTGTTACTGCCGCTGTTATTTGGTCGCATCAGTTTGCGTTCACCGAATGAGCCGCCTACAGCGTGAAGCGATTGAAAGGATGGTTTGATGTCGGACCCAATGACCGCTGAAGTACAACCACAAACAACAGTGCCGGAGACCTCCTGCGCGCGTCTATTGATTGTCGAGGACGATAGCAGCCTCACTGCCGGGCTCACGCGTGCATTAACTCTAGATGGTCATGAAGTTGCGTGTGTTGCCAATGGCGAACTCGCGTTAGAGCGTCTACAAGCCACCGCGTTTGATTTGATGGTGTTGGATGTCGGTTTACCTGGCATTGACGGGTTTGAAGTGCTGCGCCGACTACGCGCCATCGGTCAGCGTATTCCGGTTTTGATCTTGACCGCGCGCGATGCCATTGGTGATCGCGTGCATGGTTTAGATTTAGGCGCTGATGACTACATGGTGAAGCCGTTTGCGATTCCAGAATTGTCTGCCCGTGTACGTGCGTTGATTCGGCGCGGTCTGGTGGATCACTCTACGCGCGCGGTGCACGGCCCGCTTGAGTTTGATACTGTCGCGCGACGAGCGTTTTTGAATGATGAGCCGCTTGAATTGGCAGCACGTGAATGGGCGGTGCTGCAAATTTTGTTGGAGCATGTTGAAAAGGTGGTGAGCAAAGACACCTTTATCGAATCGCTGACGCATTGGACCGAGGATTTATCGGCGAACGCGATCGAGGTGTACATCTCGCGCTTACGCGCTAAGTTAGAGCCCGCTGGGATTCGTATTCGAACAGTGCGCGGCTTTGGTTATATGTTGGAAGAATATCGCCCTGCGGCCGCTGCGCCCACGCCTGTCGTGCGCTAACGAAAATCGTAGAGCATTTGCTCGGCGATGGGTTGCTCTTCGCCGGTTTGTTGGCACACCGGTAAATAGTCCACAAAGCGTGGTGGAGGCGCGATGCCGGCTTCACGCATGCGCGTATTATTGAACGTGACGTTGAGCCCAGCAAAGATGCGATACAGTTTTGCCACCGTCGACATGCGTTGGGTGTCGCATGGGCCAAACCACGACTCAAATTGTGGCTCGAGTGCGCTGAGATCGGCCACGTCGATTTGTTGCAACGGTGCATCGCGCCCAAGGCCTTCAGCGCGTGTATAGGCGGCATCAATTTCATCAAAGGTACAACTGCCTGCGTCACCCGCTGAGATGTGATAACACGTGTGCGCTAATTCGGTTGCGAGTGTCAGAGTGATTAATGCACGCGCACAAAAATCAACCGGAATGATGTCAACTTGATTGGTGGTTTTAAAAGGGACGCGCTTGGCTGCGTGAATCATCCGAAACACCCAAAAAATACTCGGCGATGCACTGCAACCCGTACGCGAATGTCCTACCACGATGGAAGGTCGAGCAATCACGACGGGGATGCGACCGAGCAGGGTAGGTAACAGTGGTTCGATTTCTGCCTTACTTTTGGTGTAGGGCACAAAGTGACGCACCTTGGCTGGAAACTGAGTTTCATGCACGTGCTGATTGGTGGTGTCGCCAGAAATCATCGCGGTACCGACATGCAAAAACCGCTGCATGGCAGGCAGTTGGGCGACCACGCGCGCGAACTGACTGGTCTGCTCGACGTTGACTTGCCAAATTTCGGGTTTCCACGCAAACGATGCTAAGGCCGCAGCATGCAAAATATGGGTGATGCGTTGAACGCGTGGATCGTTTTGTAACTCAGCAAAGTGTTGCAGATCTCCGCACAAAATCATTTCTGACGTGAGATGAGAAAGTAACGCAGGATCGGCAAGCATGCCCCGGACGCTTTGGGCTAAACGCAATCGCCCCGCTTCTGGGTTTTCTGCACGGATGAGAAATAACAATGCAATGTCACGATGCGCAGTCAGGAGCTCGGCAACAATTGCGCTACCAAGAAATCCGGTGCTTCCAGTGACGAGTAAGGTGATGCGCTGAGCTGAAGATGTGGGCATGAATTGGCGTGTGGTGAGTCAAGCGTCAGGATGTGCGGCAACCAAGACGGCGTTGGCGCCGCCAAAGGCAAACGAATTCGACATCACGGCGCGCAGTTGAGGTGCTGGGCGCGCATGCAGAGGAACGAAATCTAAATCAAATGCTGGATCGCGTTCGGTTAAGTGCGCAGTGGGTGGAAGCATCTGCGCTTGTAGCGCCAACACAGTGGCAATGAATTCGACCGCGCCAGCAGCACCCATCAAGTGTCCGTGGACTGCTTTGGTCGAGCTAATGGCAAGCGCGGTGCGATGCGCGCCAAACACGTCGCAGATCGCGGCGACTTCGCTGGCATCACCTGCTTTGGTGGCTGTGCCATGCGCGTTGATGTAGCCAATGTCTTCAAGATGAATACCGCGCTGTTGACTTTGCTTGAGTGCGGCGCGCATTGCGGCAGCTTGACCAGCCGGTTCTGGGCGACTCAGATGCACTGCATCGTTCGATACGCCGTAGCCGACCAATTCAGCAAGAATCGTCGCGCCGCGCGCTTGCGCTAGTTCGAGGTCTTCGAGCACCAGCATGCCGGCCCCTTCTCCGAGCACAAATCCGCAGCGGTTTGCTGCAAACGGTTTGCATGATTGCTCGGGTGCTTGCTTGTCTTCGACGGCGAGAGTCATGAGCGCTTCCCAACCTTTGAGTACACCGAGGCAGAGCATGGCTTCAGCACCACCAGCCAGCGCGACATCCAAGTCACCGTAGGCAATGGCGCGCGCGGCTTCACCAATCGCCACGCTACTGGAAGCGCATGCAACCGCGTAGGTGTAGCACGGACCGCGTAATGAAAACTCAATGCCAATGTTGGCCGCAGCGGCGTTAGGCATGGTGGCAATCACTGACATAGGACGCACGCGGTTTTGCTGTTGCCGAAACAAGGCGTCATAGCCCGCTTCGAGTGTGCTCGCACCACCCATACCGGTGCCGACAAAGACCCCGCCGCGCGAGTGATCAAAGCGCGGCGGATAAGCCGCTTGTTGCCAAGCTTCGCGTGCAGCAACCAAGGCAAACTGACTAAAGCGATCTAGTGTGGAGAGTCGCTCTTTAGAAAAGTGTTGGCTCGGATCAAAGTCTTGGATTTGTCCAGCCAGTTGCAAGCCGAGGCGTAGAGCATCCGGATGTTGCAATCGCCGAATGCCAGATATTCCGGCGCTGATTTGCTGAAAAAAATTACTTTTGCCGGTACCAACCGGCGAGATCACACCCGCGCCGGTGAGGGCAACACGCCTCATTTTTGCGTGGTGGTTTTATCCAGTGTCGCGCGCACTAGGGCGGCGATGTCACCGATGGTGTGAATATCCGCGCGTTCTTGAGATAAAGAAATATCAAACTCAGTCTCGAGGTCGAACATAAATTCAATCACCGCAAGTGAGTCGACGCCCAGTTCGGTGAGCGCTTGCGTTGCCTCCACTTGCGCCTCGCTCAGGGCGAAACGCTCACGCAACATAGATTGAACGCGTGGCAAGATCAGGTCTTCGTTAAGTGCGGTCATCGGTGGCTGGGATGATGTGCGGAAATCGAATTGAGATGGGTTCGAAATGGCGCAGTTTTATAGATCCCCGATGATACAGAAAACCACCGAGAAATTGGTTCAAAGCCTGCAAAGTTACCGTGTGTAATTGGTCATTTCGGCTTCAAAGCACCACAAATCACGGTAAAGTTCGTCAAATCTGTGCGGATTAGACGCCCACAGGTTAATTCCCTGAGCTCACCCTGACCCACATGCGTATTTTGATCGCTGAAGATGATGATTCGCTGGCCTTGGGCTTATCGCGAATATTGCAGGCGGATGGCCACGCCGTTGATGTGATGCGCGATGGTGAGCACGCGGCGTTAGCGGTTCGGCAAGAGCACTTTGATTTACTCATTCTTGATATTGGCTTACCTGGAATCGATGGGTTTGAAGTCCTACGCCGCTTGCGTGCTGAACAACGCACCATGCCTGTGATGATGTTGACCGCACGCGATGCAGTGAATGATCGGGTGCGTGGTTTAGATTTGGGCGCAGACGATTACATGGTGAAGCCCTTTGCGATACCAGAACTTGCGGCGCGCGCTCGCGCTTTACTGCGCCGCGGCCAATCGCAAGCGGGGCCGCAGCGCGTGCACGGTCCATTGGTACTCGATGTGTTGGCACGCCGTGCTTTTTTAAATGGCACGCCGCTTGAGTTGGTGGCGCGCGAATGGGCGGTATTGGAAATTTTGCTAGCGCGTGTGGACCAGGTGGTGAGCAAGGAACACATCATTCAATCAATGGCCGCTTGGGACGAAGCCTTATCGGTAAATGCCATTGAGGTATATGTCTCGCGTTTACGCAGCAAACTCGAGCCTGCAGGATTACGCATTCGAACAGTGCGCGGATTTGGTTATTTGTTTGAAGCGTGGGTAGCGCCAAACGCTGTCACCGTGAACGATGTGGAGGGTCACGGTGCCGAATAAATTTGGTCTGAGTTTACGGCGTAACCTATTGCGTCTGTTATTGCCGCCGATCGTGCTGGCGCTGTCTTTGGGGGCGGCGGTGGCTTACTACGTGTCGATTGATGTGGCTACCGAAGCCCACGATCAGGCGTTGGCGGATGTGGCGTTGGCGATTTCGCAACGATTGCGCTCGCAAGATGGAAAGACCGTGCTGGACTTACCCGTGGTGGCTGAGCAAGTCTTACGGATTGATGAATACGATACGGTGCACTTTGCGGTGTTGGATTCAAAGGGTGAACTGCTTGGCGGTGAGGCGGAGTTGGTTGGACCACCGCAAGCGCCCAAAAGCAATGCGGCACCTGTATCAAGGCGTGTGGTTTTTTATGACGCTTTGTTTCGTCAAAAGGCGGTGCGCGCTGTGAAACTGGATGTGCCTTGTGATGGGCAAATCTGTGAGGTGCGTGTGGCCGAAACGACTGTCAAGCGTGTGCGTTTGGCGCGCGAAATTTTGCTGGGAAGTTTGTTGCCGCAAATTTTATTGGCCGCGTTTGCGCTGGGTGTGTTGTGGTTTGGTGTGCGTCAAGGATTGACACCGCTATCGCGCTTGTCCGTCGAAATCTCCTCGCGTTCACCGCGTGACTTACGTCCGATTGATTTGGCGGAGGCGCCCAATGAAGTGCGCCCGCTGGTGCGCGCTATTAATCAATTATTTGGTCGCGTGGCCGAAGCGAATCTCAATCAACAACGGTTTTTAGAAAATGCAGCGCATCAGTTACGTACCCCGTTAGCCGGTTTACAAGCACATACCGAACTGGCGTTGGCGCAGCCTGCACCAGACAGTGTGCGCGCTGAGCTCGAACAGGTGCACAGCGCCACGATTCGAACAGCGCGCTTGGCCAATCAACTGTTAGCCCTAGCACGCGCTGAGCCGGGTGGTCATCAAGTCATGACCTTGCATCGTGTCGATTTGCGTGCAGTGGCTACGGAGTGTGCTGATGAATGGGTGCATCGCTCGCTCCTGCGTGAAATTGATTTAGGTTTTGATCTGCAATCGGCACCTGTGATGGGAGACGCGTTTTTATTGCGTGAGCTCTTGGTGAATTTGATTGCGAATGCGGTTGAATATTGTTCGGTGGGTGGACGGATCACCGTGCGCAGTGCGCGCATTGGCACGTATTGCGTGTTAGAGGTCGAGGACGACGGTCCGGGCATACCGGAGGCCGAACGCGCGCGCGTACTCGAACGGTTTTATCGGCTCCCGGGCACGGTGGGAACAGGCAGTGGATTGGGCTTGGCGATTGTGGCGGAAATTGCCGCCTTACACACCGCGCAGGTCGAAATCCTTGACGCATCCCCCGGCCACGGTTGCTGTGTGCGTGTGCGCTTTTCGGCCGCCGACGCGTAGCTAAAAGAGGGATAATCACCTTTTGTGATCTCCGCCGGTGTGGTCGCGCCTTGTCGACCGCAGGCCTGAAGGTGACTTGTATGGATAGTGTTGATCTTGAGGTGCTACGGCGTGCCATTGCATGGAAAGCAGCGGGGCATGCCGTGACGTTAGCGACCATCGTGAAAACTTGGGGCTCAGCGCCACGACCAGTGGGTGCGTTACTCGTGATTCGTGACGACGGGCAGGTGAGTGGATCGGTCTCGGGTGGTTGCGTTGAGGATGATTTAATCGCGCAGGTTAAGGCAGGAAAAATTGCTGCGCAGACGCCGCAAATCGTCACTTATGGCATTACCAATGAAGAGGCCTCGCGGTGGGGCTTGCCGTGCGGTGGCACGTTACAGCTGGTACTTGAGCCCGTTAACGAAAAAAGCCGATTACAAGAACTACTGGATGCCGTCAGTCAACAGCAATTGGTGTCGCGTAAACTCACCATTGCGTCAGGCGAAGTGCGTTTGTCTGCTGCGCGTTGGACCGATGGATTAACGTTTGACGATTTGACGCTTACCACGGTACATGGCCCGCGCTGGCGCTTAGTATTGATTGGTGCGGGTCAACTTACCACCTATCTTGCCGAAATGGCCAAGATGCTCGATTACCAAGTCATTGTCGTTGACCCACGTGAGGAATATGCCGACGGTTGGTCGGTCGAAGGCATCCGTGTGGATCGAGGCATGCCCGACGATGTGATCCAAAGTTTAGGTATGGATGGGCACACGGCGGTGGTGGCCCTTACGCACGATCCCAAGTTAGATGATTTGGCATTAATGGAAGCGCTCAACTCCTCGGCGTTTTATGTCGGGGCAATCGGATCGAAAAAAAATAACGATGCCCGACGCTTGCGTTTGCGTGAGTTCGATCTTTCTGAAGAACAGATTGCGCGCTTACATGGTCCGGTTGGTTTGTTTTTAGGTTCAAAAACACCGCCCGAAATTGCACTCGCTATCCTGGCCGAAATGACCGCGATTCGACATGGTGTTGCCAGCGTCGATTGGGCAGCAAAAACACAGCCACGCTACGCGGCCTCGGCGTGCGAGGTCAGTGCTGTCGCAATCGAGCCTTAACTCGACGTGAGCGAACTGGTTGGCATTTTGCTGGCGGCCGGTGTCGGACGGCGTTTTGGCTCGGACAAACTTTTGCATCTCTTGCCGACGCAGGTGCCGATCGCAGTGACTGCCGCAAAGCAGTTGCGTGCTGAATTGCCACGCTGTGTTGCGGTGGTGCGTCCCGGTTCGACGGTGTTGATGCAAGCGTTACACGACTTGCAGTTTGAAGTGGTGGAATGTATCGATGCAGACACCGGGATGGGCGCGAGTTTGGCCTGCGCCATCAAGGCTGCTGGGTCGGCAAAGGGTTACGTCGTGGCACTGGGAGATATGCCGTTTATTCGACGCAGCTCGATTGCTGCGGTACGCGATGCCATTGACGCTGGGGCGGCCTTGAGTGCGCCGTATTTTCGAGCGCGGCGCGGCCATCCGGTGGGGATTGCCGGACAGTTTGAACAGACGTTAGTGCAAGCGCGTGGTGATGCCGGTGCGCGTGCTTTGTTTGAAACGCATGCTGCATTGATCAAAAAAATTCCGGTCGGCGATCCCGGTGTGGTGCGCGACATTGATACACCGGCTGACTTATCGCCACGCTTTTCTGTGTAAGCCCAAGCTTGCCGGTGTCGTGGCGTAAAGCCTGGGTGTTAAAATCGCTTGTTCTCTTTCACCATGCTGATATCGACACATGTTTAACGCCAACTTACTTGCTCAAGCCGACCCCGAAT
>CAWUMP010000069.1:0-10294 GCA_963923385.1 uncultured bacterium
GTGTAAATGCCTGCTTGTGGTGAGACGCCGCTGGCGATCGCAAAAGCCATGGCCAGCGGGAGGGCAACAATGCCAACCGTGAGACCTGCGCTGACATCGTGTACAAAGTGCGCGCGCGAATACGCCTTGAGCGCATCGACTAAACGTGGACGGAAGCGAAAACCCAACATCGGTGAGGTGAGTTACTCGACGCGCATACCAGGCTGGGCACCGCTATCAGGTGAAAGCAGAAAAACGCCTGGGCCATCATTTGAGGCGGCAAGCACCATCCCTTCAGAAATGCCAAAGCGCATTTTTCGAGGTGCAAGATTGGCGATCATCACCGTGAGTCGTCCGACCAATTGCTCTGGTTGATAGGCCGACTGGATGCCAGAAAACACGGTGCGTGTTTCATTGCCCAAGTCGAGCGTGAGCTTGAGCAATTTGTCCGAACCATCCACCGTGCTTGCTGCCGTAATCCGTGCAATACGTAAATCGAGTTTCTGAAAATCGGTGATGCTTGCATAAGTAGGTGCAGTCGCTGCGGCATCGGTTGGCGAAGTAGACATGGTGGGTGTTTCTTTCGTCTTGGGTTTGACTGCGCTCACGCTGCCTTGATCTGCAGCCGTTGGTAACGCAAACAGCGCATCCATTTGTTTTGGATCCACGCGAGTCGTGAGGTGTGAATATGGTTTGATCTGGGTGAGCGGTGTGACCTGTTCCCAGCGCGAAAAATCGACATTCAGAATGTCAGCAGCTTGCGCGGCGAGTTTCGGTAGGATCGGCGCCAAGTACCGTGTCAGCACTTCAAAGGCGCGCGTCAGCGTGCTGCACGCGCGATGTAACTCATCGGCGCGCGCAGGATCTTTTGCTAAGTCCCAAGGGCGTGCGCTGTCAGCATATTGATTGGTCAGATCGGCGAGTCGCATGACTTCGCGCACCACTTTGCCAAATTCGCGTGCTTCGTAGGCGCTGGCTAATTCTTCGCGTGCCGCACGCAAGGTCTGTAGCAAGGCCTCGCCAGCAGCATCGCCTTGAGGCGATAGTTGCCCGTCAAATCGTTTACTTAAAAAGCCGGCAACGCGGCTCACGATATTGACGTATTTACCCACTAAATCGCTATTGACCCGCGCGACAAAATCATCCGGATGAAAGTCGACATCTTCGACATTGGCGTTGAGTTTTGCCGCGATGTAATAGCGCAGCCATTCTGGATTTAAGCCCAGTTCGAGATAACGCAATGGGCTAATCCCCGTGCCGCGACTTTTCGACATTTTTTCGCCAGACACAGTGATAAAGCCGTGCACATACACATGATCTGGGACTTTGTATGGGGTGCCTGCAAAGTGCAACATCGCTGGCCAAAACAAGGTATGAAAATAAATAATGTCTTTGCCAATGAAATGCACTTGCTCCGTGTTGGGCGCACTTAAAAATTCTTCGAAGCTGCGCGTTTCACCTTGCGCGCGCGCTTTGCCGCGATCGAAATAATTTTTTAGGCTCGCTAAATAACCAACAGGCGCATCGAGCCAAACATAGAAATATTTTTCTTCTGCAATATCGGGAATGCGAATCCCAAAATACGGGGCGTCGCGCGAAATATCCCAGTCGCCTAATTTTTGTGCATCGGTTCCGGTGAGCCACTCGCGCGCTTTGTTGGCCACCTGTGGCTGCAAACGTTCACTCTTATCGAGCCAAGAGCGCAAAAACGCGGTACAGCGTGGATCAGAGAGACGAAAGAAATAATGCTCGGAAGACTTGCGGATCGGTGCTGCGCCGGACAAAGTCGAGTAAGGGTCAATGAGTTCGATCGGTACATAGACCGCACCACACACTTCACACGCATCACCATATTGCTCTTTTGCATGACACTTCGGGCAGGTGCCTTTGATGTAGCGGTCGGCGAGAAACATCCCTTTGACCGGATCGTAAAACTGTTCGACCGGTTTACGTTCGATCAATCCGGCTGCATTTAGGCGACGAAAAATATCTTGCGACAGTGCGGTGTTTTCTGGCGAGTGTGTGGAGTGCCAGTGATTAAAGTCGATGCCAAATCCATCGAGATATTGTTTGCGACCGGCCGCGATATTGGCCACCAGCGCTTCTGGGGTGAGGCCTTCGGCTTGTGCCTTCAGCATGATCGGTGCGCCGTGCGCATCATCGGCGCAGACAAAATGCACGCGATGACCTTGCATGCGCTGGAAGCGCACCCAAATATCGGCTTGGATGTACTCCATGATGTGGCCGACGTGAAACGGCCCATTGGCGTACGGGAGCGCCGTGGTAACAAAGAGGCTGCGTTGTGCGTTCATGGCGCGTCAAACTGAAAAGATAATTCTAGCAAACCGTGTGGGGTCATTCGCGTTGAATTTACGGCATGGTTCGTCGCAGGGTCGTTGAGTTGGGTACACTGTTTACCCGAGCCCACATGAGCCGCTGAGGCCTCTGCGCAAATGCGTGTCGCTGCGCCGCGCTCGACGCAGTCAACCCAAGTCGTTATCGCCCCTTTACCTTTAGCCGTACCTTTCGGTTTATCTTTACCCCCCCCTACTTTTTCTTTACGTTACGCGAGCCGCCATGTCCTCAGTTATGCAAGCCCAAGTCCAGTCCACCCTCGGCACACTCATTGATCAAAACACGGGCAAAGACTTTGTCGCTTCACGCGCGGTGCGTCAGTTGCAGATTGAGGGCAATGATGTGCGCGTAGAGATTGAGTTAAGTTATCCGGGTCGCAGTCAATTTGCGCCCATTCAGCGCCAGATCGAAACCGCCTTACGTGCCTTGCCCGGTGTCGGATCGGTGAAGGTCAGTGTGAGTAGCAAAGTGGTTGCCCATGCGGTACAGCGCGGCGTGAAATTAATTCCGAATATCAAAAACATCATCGCGGTGGCCTCTGGCAAAGGCGGCGTTGGTAAAAGCACCACGGCGGTGAACTTGGCTTTGGCTTTAGCCGCCGAAGGCGCGAGTGTGGGCATGTTGGATGCCGATATCTATGGACCCTCACAACCCACGATGCTGGGGATTCAAGGGCGTCCAGAATCGCCCGACGGCAAGATGCTCGAGCCCATGGAGGGCCATGGCCTACAGGCGATTTCGATCGGGTTTTTAATTGATGCCGACACACCCATGGTGTGGCGCGGGCCGATGGTGACCCAGGCGCTAGAGCAATTACTCAAAGACACGCACTGGCGTGCGCTGGATTATTTGATCATTGATCTGCCCCCTGGCACGGGCGACATTCAACTCACCCTAGCGCAAAAAGTACCGGTCACTGGCGCGGTCATCGTCTCCACCCCGCAAGACATCGCCTTAATTGATGCACGCAAGGGCTTCAAGATGTTTGAGAAGGTGGGGATCCCCATTCTGGGTGTGGTCGAAAACATGAGCACCCACATCTGCTCAAAGTGTGGTCACGAAGAACATATCTTTGGCAGCGGTGGCGCGCAGCGCATGGCCTCGGATTACGGCGTGGAGCTGCTGGGCAGCTTGCCACTGGATGTCGCGATCCGCGAACAGGCCGATTCAGGCAAGCCCACCGTCGTCGCCGACCCTGATGGGCAGGTGGCGGCGATTTACAAGTCGATTGCGCGTCGTTGCGCGGTTAAGATCGCCGAGTCGCAAAAAGACTTGAGTGGGAAGTTTCCCAACATCGTGGTGCAAAACACCTAAACGCGCCGTGCTCCGGCCCCAGCCCCAGCAGGCCAACGCTGGGGACCAAAAAAAGGGTTTCCACACTCACCCAGCGAGCGCAGCGCTGGGGTTAGAATCGCGGCCTTCTGTCTTTTTCGATGTTGGCCAACTCGCATGAGTATCAAATCCGATTTGTGGATCCGTCGCATGGCGGCGCAGGGCATGATTAGTCCGTTTGAGTCCGGTCAGGTGCGCTCGGTTGAAGGTCGACGCATCGTGTCCTACGGCACGTCAAGTTATGGCTACGATATTCGCTGTGCAGATGAATTTAAGATCTTTACGAACATCAACTCAACGATCATCGATCCCAAAGCCTTCGATGAAAAAAATTTCGTCGACTTTAAGGGCCCTGAGTGCATCATTCCGCCCAACTCCTTTGCGCTCGCGCGTACCGTTGAATATTTTCGTATTCCACGCAACGTCTTGACCATTTGTTTAGGTAAGTCGACGTACGCGCGCTGCGGCATCATCGTCAATGTCACGCCGCTTGAGCCCGAATGGGAAGGACATGTGACGCTTGAATTTTCGAATACCACACCGTTACCTGCACGAATTTATGCCAACGAAGGTGTGGCCCAAGTGTTGTTTCTGGAATCCGACGAAGTGTGCGAAACCTCGTACAAAGACCGCGGCGGAAAATATCAGGGACAAACCGGTGTGACCTTACCCAGGATTTGAAATGAAATTTCGCTTTCCAATCGTCATCATTGACGAGGACTTTCGCTCCGAGAACACCAGCGGCTTAGGCATTCGCGCGCTAGCCAAAGCCATCGAAGACGAGGGCATGGAAGTGTTGGGTGTCACCAGTTATGGCGATCTGTCGCAGTTTGCGCAACAACAATCGCGTGCCAGTGCGTTTATTTTGTCGATCGATGATGAGGAATTTACGCCTGGCCCAGAGCTCGATCCAGCGGTGTTAAAACTGCGCACCTTTATCGAAGAAATTCGTTTTCGCAACGCCGATATTCCAATTTATTTGTACGGCGAAACGCGCACCTCGCGCCATATCCCGAATGGCATTTTGCGCGAGTTGCATGGATTTATTCATATGTTTGAAGACACGCCTGAGTTTGTGGCGCGTCATATTATTCGTGAAGCGAAAGCTTATCTTGATGGGCTCGCCCCGCCATTTTTTAGAGCGTTGACGCATTACGCGCAAGACGGTTCGTATTCGTGGCATTGCCCTGGGCACTCGGGTGGGGTGGCTTTTTTGAAAAGCCCAGTGGGACAAATGTTTCATCAGTTCTTTGGTGAAAACATGCTGCGCGCTGACGTGTGTAACGCAGTGGATGAACTCGGTCAGTTGCTCGATCACACAGGACCGGTCGCCGCATCAGAGCGCAACGCTGCGCGCATCTTTGGTGCCGATCATTGTTTCTTTGTCACTAACGGTACGTCGACCTCAAACAAAATGGTGTGGCACGCTAACGTTGCGCCCGATGACATCGTGGTGGTCGATCGCAACTGTCACAAATCGATTCTGCATGCCATCACCATGACCGGTGCGATTCCCGTCTTTCTGACCCCGACGCGTAATCACTTGGGCATTATTGGTCCGATTCCGCTGGAAGAATTTCGCCCTGAAAACATTCAAAAGAAAATCGACGCCAATCCGTTTGCTGGTCGTGCGCGCAGTCGCAAACCGCGCATTTTGACCATTACGCAAAGTACTTACGATGGTGTGCTGTACAACGTGGAGATGCTGAAAGAAACACTCAACTCCTCGATTGACACCTTGCACTTTGATGAAGCGTGGCTGCCGCACGCCACCTTCCATGATTTTTATAAAAACATGCACGCGATCGGTGGTGATCGTCCGCGACCCAAAGACCCGCTGATCTTTGCAACGCACTCGACGCACAAACTCTTGGCGGGTATTTCTCAAGCATCACAAATCTTGGTGCAAGAATCGCAAACACGAAAACTGGATCGCCACATGTTTAATGAGGCGTATTTGATGCACACCTCGACCAGTCCGCAGTACGCCATCATCGCCTCATGTGATGTGGCGGCGGCGATGATGGAACCACCAGGTGGCACCGCGTTGGTTGAAGAGTCGATTTTTGAAGCGCTAGATTTTCGCCGCGCCATGAAAAAAGTCGATGATGAATGGGGCAAAGATTGGTGGTTTAAAGTGTGGGGGCCAGACAAGGTCGCCACCGATGGCATTGGCTCGCGCGAAGAGTGGGTGTTAAAGGCCAATGAAAAATGGCATGGCTTTGGTAATTTGGCCTCGGGCTTCAATATGCTCGATCCGATCAAGGCCACCATCATCACGCCAGGATTGGATGTGTCAGGCAAGTTCGCGCGTAGCGGCATTCCGGCATCCATCGTCACCAAATACTTGGCTGAGCACGGTGTGATCGTTGAAAAAACTGGGCTGTATTCGTTCTTCATCATGTTTACGATCGGCATCACCAAGGGGCGTTGGAATACCTTGGTGGCTGCGTTACAGCAGTTCAAAGACGATTACGATAAAAACCAACCGCTTTGGCGCGTGCTCCCCGAATTTTGCGCGACCCAACCACGCTACGAACGCCTGGGCCTCAAAGATTTATGTGAGCAAATTCATGGCATGTACAAAGCCAACGATGTGGCGCGCTTGACCACAGAAATGTATCTGTCTGATATGCAACCGGCGATGAAACCGTCGGATGCGTTTGCTGCCATGGCGCATCGTGAAATCGATCGCGTGGCGATTGATCAACTCGAGGGACGCGTAACGAGCGTATTGTTGACGCCGTACCCTCCTGGCATTCCGTTGTTGATTCCGGGCGAACGCTTCAACAACACCATCGTGCGCTACTTACAATTTGCGCGTGAATTTAATGCCAAGTTTCCTGGTTTTGAAACTGACATTCATGGTTTGGTCGAAGAGCCCGATCAGGCTGGCGTGATGCACTACTTTGTTGATTGCGTGCGGCAGTAATCGACAAATGAAAACCGTAGTGCTGCATCTGTAGGGCCTGGCTGTCTTGTAACCTCTTTCCACTGCGTGGGGTCCCACGCGGGAAAGTAAGTGTCACCCGCGAGTTCGGTATCGATTTCAGTGAGCACCATGCGCGTGGCAAGCGGTAAGGCGAGTGCGTAGAGCTCGCCCCCGCCAATCACAAACACCTCCGTTGCTTCTGCGCATAGCGCGACTGCAGCTTCGAGGCTGTGTGCGATCTCAACACCATCGATCTGTAAATTGGCTTGTCGACTCACGACAACATTGCGTCGACCCGGCAACGCGCGGCCAATCGAGGCGTAGGTTTTACGTCCCATGATGACCGGATGCCCCAAGGTGGTGGCTTTAAAAAAACGAAGGTCTTCGGGCAGATGCCAAGGCATGCGATTGCCCGCACCAATCACTCGATTGCGTGCAAGGGCGGCGATCAAGCTAATGCGCGGTGTACTCAAACCGCGATGGGTGCTGCGATGCCCGGATGCGGGTCGTAGTGTTCGAGCGTGAAGTCTTCAAACTGAAAGGCAAACAGATCCGTGACCTTAGGGTTTAAGCGCATCTTTGGAAATGCGCGCGGCGTGCGAGTGAGCTGCAACTGGGTTTGCGTTAAATGATTGGAATACAGGTGCGCGTCACCCAGTGTGTGCACAAAATCACCGGGTTGTAGATTGCATACTTGCGCCATCATCAACGTGAGTAACGCATACGAGGCGATATTGAACGGCACACCCAAAAACAAATCTGCGCTGCGCTGATACATCTGGCAAGACAGTTTTCCATCGGCCACATAAAACTGAAAGAGGGCGTGGCAGGGCGGTAACGCCATCTGATCAACGTCCGCAGGGTTCCATGCAGTCACGATGTGCCGGCGTGAATCGGGACGCGTGCGCAGCGTGTCAATGACCTGACGCAGTTGGTCGATTTCGCGGCCATCGGGCGTGCGCCAGTGCCGCCACTGATATCCGTACACTGGCCCGAGCTCGCCTTCGGCATTGGCCCATTCATCCCAAATACTGACACCGTGTTCTTGTAACCAGCGCACGTTGGTGTTGCCAGAGATAAACCAAAGCAGCTCGTAAATGATCGATTTGAGGTGCAGTTTTTTGGTGGTGAGCAACGGAAATTCATGCGCCAGTGCAAAGCGCATTTGTGCGCCAAACACCGAACGCGTCCCAGTGCCGGTGCGATCGGTTTTTTCGCTGCCCCGCGTTAGTACGTGGGCAAGTAAGTCGAGGTATTGCTGCTCGCCTGGGTTGATCACCGACTGAGGTTGTGTCTGCGCATGCATTGGACTAGCGATTCACAATATTCATTAACCAAGCGCGCAGATCGCCTAGTTCTTCGGGGCAAACGGCGTGTTCCATGTCATACACATGCCAATCGATGGCATAACCAAGCGCTTGCAAAGCGTCGCGAGAGTGTTCGGCACGAGGTAGCGCAATCACTGGGTCGTATAGCCCATGGGCCATAAAAATTGGTAGCGAACGATTGGCTGGCGTGGCTTGCTGTGCGACGGTGGATGCCAACGGTAGATACGTGGATAGTGCAAGAATGCCGCCCAAGCGCTCGGCATGTCGTAACCCGGTTTGCAACACGATGGCGCCGCCTTGCGAAAACCCCGCGAGTACGATGTGGGAGGGCGCAACGCCGCGTTGGGTTTCGCGAGTAATAAGTGCGTTAAGTTGCGCTTGTGAAGCGTGAATCCCATCGGCATCTTCAGGACCGCCGCCCATTTGAAAAATGTCGTACCAGGCGCGCATGCGCATGCCGCCGTTAATGGTCACTGGACGTTGCGGTGCGTGCGGAAAAACAAAACGGATAGCGGGTGTGCTGGGTAAGCGCAGCGCCTGCACAATTGGCTCGAAATCATGACCGTCTGCACCGAGTCCATGTAACCAAATAACGCTCGCGCGCGGTGTCGGACCGGTTTCTAATTCGATGCAGGGCAGTAGCGTCGTATTCATTTAGTCATTGTAATGTGAGTCGGTGCGGGTCGCAGCGCGCTCTTGGGACGAAAAGATTTGCAGCGGGTGGGGTCGGTCTCGATGTAAGGGCCATGAATTAAATCGATGCAATACGGTACGGCCGCAAAAATACCAGCGGCAAGGGGTTGCCCTTGTTCGTCACGTAATCCTTCGAGTGTCTCGCGAATCGATTTCGGTTGTCCGGGCAAATTAATAATCAACGCACCGGCTCCCGGTTGCGCGGCATCACGACGATAGCGAATCACAGCCACTTGCCTTGACAGAATCGCAGTGGGCACAAAGCGTAACGAGAGCGCGCGCATTTGCTCGCCAAAGCCGGGCATTACCTTATCAGCTACGGCCAGCGTGGCTTCCGGAGTCACGTCACGCAAGGCCGGGCCCGTGCCACCGGTGGTCAATACGAGCTGGCATCCGACGCTGTCGACTAGGTCACGCAAAGTTTGTTCAATGACCGATTGCTCGTCTGGAATGAGCCGCGTTTCATCGCGCCAACTTGGCGCCGTAATGGTTTCAGTGAGCCAAGTTTTTAGCGCGGGGATGCCTTCATCTTTGTAGACACCAGCCGAGGCGCGGTCGCTAATGGAGACCAGGCCGATACGCAGTTCGGGTTCGTGGGACATAAGGATCAATAGGTGATGAACATGAGTTCAGATGCGCTAAACAGCAGTTAACTTTAGCGTGACGTCGACGTATTCTGTGCGAAGGCATCTCGCACAATGCGAAACAGTTCCCGATACGCACGCGGCGGCTTACCGGCTGCTTGCTCGCGGCGCGCGTTACGAATGTGGTTGCGCAAGACCTGCGCATCTAAATTGGGATAGAGCTGTAAAAACTCGGTGAGCGCTGCATCGTCTTCGACCAACCGCGTGCGCCAGCGTTCCATCGCGTGTTGACGGACAATTTCGGCCCGTGATTGTCCGCTCCAAGCCGCCAAGCGTTCGCGGATCGGTTCGGGGTCGACATCACGCATCAGCTTGCCGATGTATTGCATCTGACGGCGTCGTCCTTCGTGCGCGGTGATGCGTTGCGCTTCGCGCACCGCCGTGAGCAGCGTCTCGGGTAGCGTCAGTTGCGTGAGACGTTCTTTGGATAAGTCCACCAAGGCCGCCCCCAGCAATTGCAGCTCGTGCATTTGTTGTTTGCGACGGGTTTTACTCAGCGGTGCGTCGAAATTTTCGAGCGCTTCGTCTTCGTGCGGGTCAGTAGGATGCATAGCGCTGCTATCATAGCGCGCCATGTCTAATTCTTCTCGTTTCTTGCAAAGTGAAACGCAATTGCGCGAATGTGCGCAGTTGGCGTTGGCGCATGCACGCACCCTAGGTGCCAGTGGCTGCGAATGCGACGTTTCAGAGGCCTATGGCTTGTCGGTGAGTGTGCGCCAAGGAGCCGTTGAAACGCTCGAGCACAATCGCGACAAGGGCTTAGGCGTCACCGTCTACATGGGCGATCAGCCGCGTGTGAAACGTGGGCATGCCAGCACGTCGGATTTTTCAGCGCAAGCCATCCGCGAAACAGTGGCCGCCGCAGTAGAAATTGCACGGCACACGGCAGAAGATGATTGTGCTGGGTTGCCCGATGCCGAGTTATTGGCCAAACACACCCCAGATTTAGATTTATTTCATCCGTGGGCGGTCACCCCCGAAGCAGCCATCGAGATTGCACAGCGTTGCGAATCGGCTGTCTTGGCGGTATC
>CAWUMP010000070.1:0-10291 GCA_963923385.1 uncultured bacterium
CGGCCTTCTTCACCGCAATTTTCTTCTTCACGGCCTTTTTCACAGCTGCTTTAAGGGCAAGTTTCTTATTTTTTTTCGCCTTCGGTTTAGCGGTTTTCTTCTTCGCTTTAGCCATGACTTACTCCTGTCAAATCGTTATAAAAAGGAAATTCCGCGCGCAACGCGCGGACGATTCATACAACCAGTGAAGACGGCTGCGCTGAATGCTTTAACGCAACCAAATCACGATACAACACTTGCGTGTCTAAACAAATTCCACTTTGCCAAGTGACCGTATCTGTTACTTCATCCACCGCAACCTTTGAAAACTCGTCTGCGTCTTGCCAACGCCGAAATGCGCCAATTGAAAGCAGGTTTTCTAACGACACACACCCTTCCAATCCATCTTCAAAACGCAACCAAAGCTGGTAATTTGCTTCGGCCTTACATGCAGTCAGACGCGACACGCGGGTTTGATCTTTTTCTGTCATCAATCGTTACTTCCCCAAACCAGCCGATCAGTCCCAGCTCAGTGCGCCGCCGGTTTGATATTCGATCACGCGTGTTTCAAAGAAGTTACGTTCTTTCTTGAGATCGATCATCTCGCTCATCCAAGGGAATGGATTGTTCGCTCCCGGGTATAGCACTTCCAAGCCGATTTGCTGACAACGACGATTTGCAATGTAGCGCAGATACTCTTTGAACATCGGCGCATTTAAACCCAGCACGCCACGCGGCATGGTGTCTTCTGCGTAACGGTACTCAAGCTCTACCGCTTTTTGGAAAATCACATTCAATTCAGCACGGAATTCTTGCGTCCACAACTGTGGATTTTCCATCTTGATTTGATTGACCAGATCGATACCAAAATTACAGTGCATCGACTCGTCACGCAGGATGTACTGGTATTGCTCGGCGGCACCGGTCATCTTGTTCTGACGACCCAAGGCGAGAATTTGCGCAAATCCAACGTAAAAGAACAAGCCTTCCATCACACAAGAAAAAACAATCAAGCTCTTGAGTAACTTTTGGTCCGCTTCTAAGGTCCCGGTCTTAAACGCCGGATCGGTCAACACGTCAATAAAGGGCACCAAGAACTCGTCCTTTTCGCGGATCGAGCTCACCTCATGATAAGCATTGAATATTTCGCCCTCATCCAAGCCCAAGCTCTCGACGATGTACTGATAAGCGTGAGTATGAATCGCCTCTTCAAATGCCTGACGCAATAAATACTGGCGGCACTCGGGCGCGGTGATGTGTCGATAGGTACCCAGCACAATATTGTTTGCGGCCAATGAATCTGCCGTCACAAAAAAACCTAAATTGCGCTTCACGATACGACGCTCATCTTCGGTCAATCCGTCTGGGGATTTCCAAAGCGCGATATCGCGACTCATATTAATTTCTTGCGGCATCCAATGGTTCGCACAGGCCGCCAGATACTTTTCCCACGCCCACTTGTACTTAAAGGGGACCAACTGATTGACATCAGCTTTGGAGTTAATAATCTGTTTGTCTTCCACACGGATACGCCGCATGGTTTCAGGTGCAGGTGTTGATACAGCCGCCCGCGCGGTTTGTCCAGTCACACCAGAACGCGGCGCGACGATTTCTTCTTCAAAGTTCAACATGCTTAGTCTCGTGACATTAAGGCTAGGTTATTGGCAGGCTTCGCACTCAGGATCGTCGATGGCGCAGAATTTTGGTTCTGCCATTGCCGCCGACGCATCCACCATGCCGCCACCAGAAGGCACCGCATTGAGCGCACCCGCTTTGACGGTGGACTTCTCCGCATGCGTGGCACCCATGGAACGTAAGTAGTAAGTGGTCTTCAAGCCACGCAACCAGGCCAGCTTGTAGGTTTCGTCTAAGGTTTTACCCGAAGCACCACCCATATAAATATTGAGCGACTGCGCTTGATCGATCCATTTTTGACGACGCGCGGCCGCTTCGACCAACCACTTTGGCTCAATTTCAAACGCCGTGGCATACAAACGACGAAGCTCCGCCGGCGCACGATCAATCCGCGCCAAATTGCCATCAAAGTATTTCAGGTCGGCGATCATCACGTCATCCCACATCCCCGCACGCTTCAAATCAGCGACAAGGTGCTCATTGACCATCGTGAATTCGCCCGACAGGTTCGATTTGACGTACAGGTTTTGATACGTCGGTTCAATCGAAGCAGACACCCCAACAATGTTGGCAATGGTTGCAGTCGGCGCAATCGCCACGCAGTTTGAATTACGCATGCCATATTGGCTGATGCGATCACGCAAGGCTTTCCAGTCCAGCGTTGTGGAGCGATCAACTTCAACGTAACCACCACGCGCTTGAGCAAGCAAGTCAAGTGAGTCAAAGGGCAACACACCCCGATCCCACAATGAGCCTTTGAATGTACCGTACGCGCCCCGTTCTTTCGCCAACTCGGTCGATCCCCAGTACGCGCAATAGGCAACCATTTCCATCGAGCGATCGGCAAATTCGACGGCTTCTTGCGACGCATAAGGAATACGCATCTTATGCAAGCAGTCTTGGAACCCCATGATTCCCAAACCGACTGGACGATGGCGTGCATTCGAACGCTCGGCCTTGTCCACCGCGTAGTAATTGATGTCGATGACGTTATCGAGCATGCGCATCGCGGTGCGGATGGTGGTCTTTAACTTTTCGTAATCCAACCCCGTATCCGTCAAGTGCGCCAGCAGATTGACCGAACCCAGATTACAAACAGCGATTTCCTCATCGTTGGTGTTCAATGTGATTTCAGTACACAAGTTTGAGCTGTGCACCACGCCGCGGTGTTGTTGCGGGCTGCGAATATTGCAAGGGTCTTTAAACGTGATCCACGGATGCCCTGTCTCGAACAACATCGAGAGCATCTTGCGCCATAACTGCACCGCAGGCAGTTTTTTGAACAGCTTGAGTTCACCGGTGGCCGCCATTGCCTCGTAACCGAGATAGGCCTGCTCAAATTCGGTGCCGAATTTTTCGTGTAGATCCGGTACATCCGATGGCGAAAATAAGGTCCACTCGCCACCTTCCATTACGCGCTTCATGAACAGGTCTGGAATCCAGTTGGCCGTGTTCATGTCGTGCGTACGACGTCGATCGTCGCCCGTGTTTTTGCGTAGCTCGAGAAACTCTTCAATATCCAAGTGCCAGCTCTCTAGGTACGCACAAACCGCACCTTTGCGCTTGCCTCCTTGGTTGACCGCGACGGCAGTGTCGTTGACCACTTTTAAGAATGGCACCACACCTTGCGACTTTCCGTTAGTCCCTTTGATGTGCGCACCCAGCGCACGCACCGGCGTCCAATCGTTACCTAACCCACCCGCGTACTTGGCCAACAGCGCATTTTCTTTAATGGCGTCGTAAATACCATTCAGATCATCCGACACGGTAGTCAGGTAGCACGAAGACAGCTGCGAGCGCTGCGTGCCTGAATTAAACAAGGTTGGCGTCGAGCTCATAAAATCAAACGACGAGAGCACGTTGTAAAACTCGATCGCACGCGCCTCGCGATCTTTTTCACGCAACGCCAAGCCCATCGCCACACGCATGAAAAACGCCTGCGGTAGCTCGATTCGCTTTTCATCCACGTGCAAGAAGTAACGATCGAACAAAGTTTGCAGACCGAGGTAATCAAACTGCAAATCGCGATCCGCCACCAAGGCTTGCCCTAAACGATCCAAATCAAAATCGGCCAGCTTCGGATCCAACAGCTCTGCTTTGATGCCACGCTGAATAAACTCAGGGAAATAAGTGGTGTAGCGCACCGCCATATCCGCTTGCGGAACTTCTTCGCCCAACACTTCAAGTCGCACTGAATTGAGCAGCAAACGCGCTGTCACGTACGTGTACGCAGGATCTTTTTCAATCAGGGCTCGGGCCGCAAGAATGGCCGATTTGCGTACCTCGTCCATCGGCACACCGTCATACAAATCACGTAGTGTAGCTTCAAGGATAGCTTCAGGAACGGTGGTTTTTTCAAGACCAACGCAGGCCGAATCCAGCAGGTGGCGTAACGCAGCAATATCTAATGGACGGCGCGCGCCATTTTCTGTGACCGAAATTTCAAATTGCGCAACCGCAGCCTGCGCCTCGGCTTTTTCTTGGGCACGGGCACGCGTACGCTCTTCGCGATACAGCACATATGAACGTGCAACATCATGTTCACCAGAGCGCATCAAGGCCAATTCAACTTGGTCTTGAATGTCTTCAATATGGAAGGTGCCCCCGGCTGGATGGCGGCGCACCAACGCTTTCACGACTGCGTCCGTGAGCGTCATCACCAACTCACGAACTCGGGCTGAACCGGCACCTTGACTTCCATTGACCGCCAAGAAGGCTTTGGTCATCGCCACCGCAATTTTTGAAGGCTCAAAGCCAACGACAGCACCATTACGACGAATAATCTTGTATTCACCAGTGGCGGCTTGCAGTACAGACGGCGGGAGGTCAATGTCATTCGCGCTACTACTCGGGCTGGACGGGGTTGCTGTCTGCGCGATATGCATCTTTGCACTCTCCAAATTATTTTTTATCGTTCACTTCACGGGGTGTGCGCAATTTTTGCGCGGCCCTCGTTCATCATCTTTGCTGCAACCTGAGTGTCTAAAAAAACGACTTGCGCAAACAACAATGCAACGAAGACCAACATACTGAATTGAAACAAACCACAACAAAAACGACTGACAACGGCAAAAACCTGTCCATCACAACAACGAAGGAACAAGCAAACCACAATGCTTAGGCAAAAACCTTTTTTTTGCCGAAAAACCACAAGATGTAGTGTTTCGCAGCAAATAAGGAACTAATTGTAGTGCGCGTATTTTCTCATAGCAAGGGTTTTATTCAATAAAAACACCGCACAAGACAGATGATCGGCGCACTGAATGAACGGGCCACGGCGCGCAGCGACAAAAGCTTTCATTGCGCACGATAAAACCTCAACAAGTTAGTGCCTGCACCGCAAACTTCCACGCACCGAATTAGCGCGACGCAGCGAGCGCAAGAAAATAACAACGCCAATCAAAACCCACGCCCGGGTCTGTTTTGCGCGATGGCGCAACGTCGCTATGCGCCGCTACGTCGGTCAATGCAGCGTTGCGCTGCAAAGTGAGCGTTAACTTGGCGAGTGTGTTGTATTGCGGCAAGGCAAACGAATCGGTGTCCGTGCCCTCGAGCTCTACACCCACCGAAAAATCGTTACAACGCGACCGCCCACGCCATTGCGATACGCCGGCATGCCAAGCGCGATCATGAATCGATACAAATTGAATGAGTGCGCCATCGCGGCGGATCAAAAAGTGCGCTGACACACGCACATCGACCAAAGTGGCGAAATACGGATGCGCCGTGGTATCTAACCGATTGGTGAACAACGCTTCAATCGCTTCTCCACCAAACACCCCCGGCGGCAAACTAATCGAATGCACCACCAACAAATGGGCCAATGCACCATCGGGTCGCGCGTCGTAGTTCGGCGAATCAACACGTCGTGCATATGTCAGCCATCCGTCAGATTTCATGGCCGTTGACCGGGACCCAACCGCTGGTGTTCTACACAACAGTACTGCAGCGCTTGGTGATCAGAAGCATTGGCTGAAATCGCCTCAGCTTGCGGCACCAAGACGCCACATTGGGCGCAGGCCACCAAATTGAGTTGCGCAGCCGTCGGCCCACCTGAAGTTTGCTCGGCGTTGGCCGCATCGCGGCGCGCTTGCATGGCGCGACGAAACGCCCGGCGCAATAACCAGAACAGCACCCAACTAGCGAGTAAGAGAATGAGCGTTCGACCCATAGGTGAGGCATTCTAGCTGCGACACACGTCTTAAGAGCGCGCAGCAACGAAATCAACACAATGAGGCGATGTGAATGGTCGGGGTGAGAGGATTTGAACCTCCGACACCTGCGTCCCGAACGCAGTACTCTACCAGGCTGAGCTACACCCCGAACGATAACGCATCACGTCGGGCGGACGTGTTGAATCAATGCGCTAAATAAAGCCAAAGTATTCTAACAGTTTGCCCGCGCGGATAAAAATTGCGACCCCGCTTACGATCCGCTTTGCGACGGGCTCGGTAAGATGCCATCCAGCAAGGTCGACAGTGCTGGCGCAAGAACAATCGCCAACACCAAAATGACACTGCCGATTGCAATTGCAATGGCCACGTTACCTTTATGCACCTCCTCAAAATCGTCGACGTTTGGTGTGGCTAGATCAAACAATATGCCAGCCGAGGTAATCGCAACAGCGCCCACACCTAATGCCAAAGCCGTGTGTACGACTGCGTAATACGAAGCAGACACGAACAGCGGCCAATCAAACGCATTGACAAGAAGTAACGCATCAAACGCCGCAAACGAAGCCATCAACGAATGCTGGATTAACAAACCCAACGCGATTAACGAAGCGGCAAATAGCACGCCCGCTGCCACATTGCCACGCAGCACCTCTTCACGAATATCGCGCCAGCGTAAAAACCGCCCAACCACCAAAAACGCAGCAAAGGCCAAGCCCATCCCGACGGCCAAGCTGAGCAATACTTTGGCCGAACCAACCATTAGTAAATGCAGATTCAAATGCATGTTGTCTCCAAAACCATCTTAAGGGTGGAAATTACCTTGAAAACAGTGCAACACCTCGTGTCCAACCGTGTGCATGTTGGCACGCAGGTTGGTAAAAATATCGCACTGGTTACCGATCCAAAACGAACAGGCCTGTAACGGATAACCAAAACCTTTGTTGCCGCGACGACGACTTTCCGATTCACACGTTGCCTGCAAGTTCCCCACTGGCGTCCAAGTGATGTTGGAGCGATTCAGCGTGTTTCTGGTTGCATCAAAGTACGACTCCGGATCGCGCCAATCGAAGTTACGTTGCAACGCGCTTTGCTGCCACACTGTGGCAACAGGCGCAGAGGCAGACCCAGTTAAGACGACGACTAAACTAAGCAACAGCACACCCGCTAATACTTGCCGCATACGTCACCCATTGACTGACGAAGACAATAATCAAACACCTTAACGCGACCGCTAGAGGCCGTTCGTTACATAGCGAAACAACCACGCACCATCGGCCACCAATCATTGCTACAAAAAAGCCAGATTTTTTGTGTGCAGCGATCAGCGCACGACCAATACAAGCCCCAACAGTAACAAGCCTCAATAGCAACAAGCCTCAATAGCAACAAGCCTCAATAGCAACAAGCCTCAATAGCGGCCTCGCTTTTCAGCTTTACAATAGAAGGGCGTCGATAACAATAACCGTCACCTTCTAGGAGACTGCGTCATGTCCTTGCACACCCCTCGGTCTTTCTTTGCATTGCGTCAGATCCTTGCACTGGTGCTCGCACTCACCTACGCGCACTTTGGCTTTGCGCAAACCTTTCCCAGCCATTCCATCACTATGGTGGTACCTTTTTCTGCTGGCGGACCTTCCGACACGATCGCACGTATCGTGGCCGAACGCATGACGCGCGCCTTGGGTCAAACCATTGTCGTTGAAAACACCACCGGGGCGGGCGGCAGCATCGCGGTGGGACGCGTGGTGCGCGCCAAGAATGATGGCTATGTGTTGGGCATCGGCCATATCGGAACACACGTGGTCAATGGTGCCATCTACCAACTGCCCTACGACTTAATCACCGACCTCACGCCTGTGGCGATGATTGCCTCCAACCCGCAGTTGATCGTTTCTAAGAACGCTGTACCTGCAAAAAATCTCGCAGAATTTGTTGCATGGACCAAAGCCAATGCCAGCAAAATTTCTGTTGGCACAGGTGGTGCCGGAACGCCCTCACATGTAAGCGCGGTGTATCTATCCAAAATTATCGGCGCGCCACTGCAAGTGGTGCACTACCGAGGCTCAGCACCAGCACTGCAAGATGTGATGGCCGGACACATCGACATGATCTTTGATCAAGCCGCCAGCGCCTTACCGCATGTGCGGGCCGGTAAAGCACGCGCGTATGCGGTGACACAAAAAGCACGCATTGCTGCCGCCCCCGATATTCCGAGTGTCGATGAAGCAGGCTTACCGGGTTTTTATATGGCGGTCTGGCATGGCATTTGGGCACCTAAAGACACGCCCACACCGGCCATCACACGACTCAATCAAGCCGTTGTTGAATCACTGGCCGATAACAGCGTACGGGCCCGCCTTGCAGACCTCGGACAAGAAATTCCGACGCGCGAACAACAAAGTCCACAAGGCTTAGCCGCACATCACAAAGCGGAAATCGATAAATGGTGGCCGCTCGTTAAGGCTGCGGGGATGAAGGCAGAATAAAGCGAGTCCAGCGTGGGTTTGCCTTGAGGATCTCAACCCACGCCAAACAGCATGCACCCGCCAGCCAACTGACCAACACGTCACCAAGATACAAAGGCGCAAACGAAAACACTTCACGCACAGGCGCAACCAACAACACCACCGCTAAGATCGCCACCGTCGCGCCAACCACCCACCCTAACGCAGTATTGCGTGTGACTAACATCTGCCAAGCAGAGCGCTCCCAAGAGCGATTCACCAAAATCAGCGTGATGATGGCCACACACAAAGTGCTAAAGGTCAGCGCCCGCGCAGCCGCTGCACCTTGCGTGTCATGCACCTGCATAAACACCCAAACACAGACCCCCAACACGCTCAAGCCTTGTAAGCAAGCGAAACACAGCATAGACCACGAAAACAATCGCGCATCGCGGGCACGCGGGGCACGACGCATGACCGAGGCTTCTTCTTCCTGCGTTTGAAAAATCAACGCACAGCTTGGGTTAATCATTAATTCAAGAAAAACCACATGCAATGGCAATAATAATAACGGCCAATGCAACACAAACGCCGGCAACATCGATAAGCCCATAATGGGGATGTGCGTCGCGAGAATAAAAATACTGGCCTTCTGAATATTGTCGTAGGTACTTCGCCCAAGCCGAATCGCGGCCACAATCGAAGAAAAATCATCATTCAATAAGACCATCGAAGCAGCTTCACGGGCGACATCGGTGCCACGCTGCCCCATTGCGATCCCAATATGCGCGGCACGCAGCGCGGGTGCATCATTCACACCATCACCTGTCATCGCAACAACCTCACCTTGGGCTTGCAGCGCTTGCACAATCCGTAGCTTCTGCTCAGGCAGTAGGCGAGCAAAAATCGCAATCGATGCAATACGTGCAGCCAATTGCGTGTCTGACATCACATTTAAATCCGCCCCTGTCACCACCGGCCGATCACGAACGATCCCGGCTTGCGCTGCGATGGCCGTGGCCGTTGCAGGATAGTCACCGGTCATCATCACCACACGAATCCCAGCAGCATGACAATCCGCGACAGCCTGCGGCACATCTGCGCGCAACGGATCGGCAAACCCCACCAAACCCACCCAAGTTAATTTCACCGCAGTGATGTCAGAAGAAAGAACTTGCGCAGGTCGTTCGGCATAAGCAACAGCCAACACACGCAATCCACGTTCGGCCAGAGCAGTGACTTGTGACTGTATCTGCTGCAAGGCGAAATCATCAACACCACAACAACGCGCAATCATCTCTGGTGCACCTTTTGCCGCAAAGCGTTGTTGCGCACCGTCTGGGCTGCGCCAAACACATAACACCATGGGCTGCGCAGGTCGAAACGGATATTCCTTCTCTAGCTGTCCCACTGACCATCGATTGTCGGTGTGCGCGTGGGTTGCGTTGCGTAACGCCTGATCCATCGGGTCTAGGGACTCAGGTGTTGTGGCTAACGCACCGACCGACAATAGTTGTTGCAACTGGACAGAGAGGGCGACCGAGGTCGCAGCAGACAGCATCACAGGCACTGCATCCACTTGTATGCAGGCAACTTGCATTTGGTTCTCCGTTAGCGTGCCCGTCTTATCAACGCACAACACCGTGGTCGAGCCCAACGCTTCAATCGCCGGCAGATGCCGCGTGAGTACACGGCGTTTTGAAATTTGCCAAGCACCCAGCGCCAAAAACACAGAAAGCACCACCGGAAATTCTTGCGGAATGACGGACATGGCCATCGTGATCCCTGCCAATCCGCCATCGCGCCATGCCAGTAGCGAGCCGCCGCGCGTCATTGAATACACGCAAGTCACAAGTGCACAAGCAGCCAAGCCGATGCCCGCCAAGATCATCACCACGCGATGCGTTTCGGTTTGCAAAGGGGTCGCAGTTTGCGTGATCGATGTGAGGGTACGTCCGATGCGTGCAAACGCGGTGTGCGCACCAGTGGCAATTACTTCGCAGACGCCACGCCCAGCAACCACCAACGTGCCTGAAAATAACGTGGGTCGATCCTCAC
>CAWUMP010000071.1:0-10215 GCA_963923385.1 uncultured bacterium
GCACCCCAAGTGGCGCCGGCGTTATTCACCAAAATATCGACCTTGCCAAATGTGGTGAGTACCGCGTCGACGGTCTCGGGGATGTGATCACGTTGACTGGCATCACAGACAAATGCGCTGGCGCGAATGCCTTGTTTGGCTAAATGCGCCACCGCATGCTCGAGCTCATCGGCTTTACGTGCAGTGAGCGCGAGTTGTGCGCCCATCTCGCCCAACGCGGTGGCAATTTGTAGTCCAAGTCCGCGTGAGCCGCCCGTGATGAGTGCAACGCGACCAGTCAAATCGAGCAGCTGTTTGACACCCATACTTGGCTCCTACGGTTGTGCGTGAAGAAAGCGAGATTCTACTGCGCGCTCAGCGCTTATGCCGTACGTAGCCGCAGTAAACGTAACAGCAATACACAGCACAGCGGCAATGCCAAGCCAATCAATATCGACACGAGCAACAAATCGCCTAGTTGCGAGTAATCGGCGGATTGGGTAATCACACCGGTACTGCGATCTTTCACTTCGCGACTCACGTGATAGATCTGATTCAGATATTTAGTCCCCAACTGCGCAGCCGATAAAGCGAGGTTGGTAAAAGAGGCCATCACTGCAAAGTAGGTGGCTTTTAATTGCGCTGGTGCAGAGGCCGCAATCCAAGCAAGCATCGGAATCATCGCCACTTGCCCTAGAGGCGATTCAAGCGCGACATCAATCAACGCAATAAATCGCGCATCGACTACGCCACCGGTATGAGCAGCGGTCCAATGATGTAGTCCGTGGAACATCGATAGCGTGGGCAATGATAGAAACGTACCAATGAGCGTGAGAACGACGATGATGCGCGCCATCGAGTGTTCGGCCATGAAGCGTCGAAACACGAACATACCAATCAAGGTGAGACCACTTGAGATGAGCGAAAGCGTGGCTAGGAACTGTTGATCAAAACCTAATACATCGATCGTCCACCAGTTCACCCCCGCACCCGGACCGGGTAGAGCGCGAAACACAAACACCATGAGCGCAGTGGCTACGATGCTGCGTGCGGCATCGGCATCGAGCACCAACATCAATCGACGCATTAAAAATAATACGATTGCCATTGACCCAACAAAAATAATCTCTTGGTTGTACGGGTGATCAGAGACACCCATGGCGATTGAAAAGACCGCAAAGGCGAAGCCGCCGCCTAGAATCCACGCATTGGCTTGCACCGGTTCGATGGGGTGGGGCGCTTGATGGCGTTGCAACCAAGCAGCGAGTAACACACCAGCTACGGAAATCGCTGGGATGATCAGCGCCCACAAATACACGTGTTCATACGCAACCAATTTGTCTGACTCGGACATGGCGCCCACATCACGAAATACCAGCACGTTGATGGCAGACACCAGCACGCTACCGCCGATGATGGCCACACGCCCGAGCATTTGCACCGTGGTGTGACCGACTTTGCGAGTGGCTTCATCGATCGGTGTGCCATCGATGTCTGCAACGGGTACGGCTTCGACAGTCATGGCATCGGCGACGCAGTCTTGTAAGACATAGCCAATTGGTGAGAGTACGTTAGCCAACACGTACCAATGCTCAATCGAAAGTACACGTGCCATCGCTGCGTGCTGCGTGAGTAAGCCCAACATTATCAGCAGGCTTGCAGTCAACAACGCAGCCCCCAGCCAAACCAAGAGCGCTTTCCAGCGCCAGATTAAATCCACCAAATGCCCAATGGGTACCTTGAGTGCCCAAGGCAAACCAACCCAAAAGCCAAGTGCTGCAAGAAACTCAGCGGATAGACCGAGGTAGTCCTTTACAAAAAAAGTGCCCACAATTCCTGTGAGTCCGGACACTCCCGCAGCGAGATACACCATCAATGGCGGCAGATACGACACGCGCATCTGCCGGCCGAGATCGAGCACCGTTCGATCAAACCATTGCAGTGCGGTGCGCATGATGGGTGGGCTGATTAAACTTTGAGTTGCAGCGATTTGTACTCTAAGAATTCTTCGAGTCCGTACACGCCAGCTTCACGACCCCGGCCAGATTGCTTAAAGCCGCCAAACGGTGCGTGCATATTGAATGGCCCACCGTTGATATCGATTTGTCCAGCCCGGAGGCGTCGACCCACGCGTTGCGCACGTGCTGCGTCAGCAGACCAGACGCCGGCGGCCAAGCCATAAATCGTATCGTTGGCAATGCGCACCGCATCGGCTTCATCTTTGTAAGTGATGATGGCCAACACAGGACCAAAAATTTCTTCTTGCGCAATCGTCGACGATGGCTTGACCTTACCGTAGATGGTGGGCTTCACAAAATAGCCGCCAGCATCGACACCGTCGGGACGACCAGCGCCACCAGTGATGCATTCCGCGCCTTCTTGTTCGGCTTTTGCCATATAACTTTTCACCCGTTCCAGTTGCGCAGCGCTGGTGAGTGGGCCCAAGCGCGTGGTCTCTAACATTGGATCACCGGGCACAAACGCTTTGGCTGCTTCTGCAGCGAGTGTTTTCGCTTCTTCGTAACGTGCTTCAGGGACCAACATGCGTGTTAAGGCCACACAGGTTTGACCGGAGTTGAGATAACAGTTGTTGAGTGTGCCTTTGACCGCCACGGCAAAATCTGCGTCATCCAAAATGATGGAGGCGCTCTTGCCACCGAGCTCGAGGGTGACGCGTTTAACGGTTTGCGCAGCAAGTTCAGAAATGCGCTTACCTGCGCGGGTTGATCCAGTAAACGAAATCGCATCCACTTCGGGGTGACGCACTAACGCTTCACCGACCACCGGACCCGTACCGGTCACCAAATTGAATACCCCAGCAGGCAGGCCTGCTGCATGAATCACTTCCGCCAATAAGAATGCATTAAACGGTGAGACTTCGGAGGGCTTCACCACCACGGTACAACCGGCAGCCAATGCGGGAGCGACCTTTAATGCAATCTGATGTAGCGGGTAATTCCATGGTGTGATGGCACCGACCACACCAACGGGATCGCGCATCACAATCGAGTTACCGAGCGTTTCTTCAAATACAAATTCCTGTGCAATCTTGGCGTAGTTGGCAAAGGTCGCGATCGGCAAACTGGCTTGAATACGCGAAGCCATTTTGATTGGCGTACCAACTTCTTGCACGATGCATTTGGCGAGTTCGTCGCTGCGCGCTTTTAAACCAGCAGAAATTTTATTGAGAAAGTCTGCACGTGTGGCCACAGAGGTTTGCGACCAGGCATCAAAGGCGGCGCGTGCAGCTGCCACGGCTGCGTTCATGTCGGCTTCAGCCGCTGCAGGAATACGACCCATCACGGCGCCGGTGCCGGCGTTAAACACATCGATGGTGGTCGAGACACTGGGGGCGACCCAGGCGCCGTTGATATAGAGCTTGTCTTTTACTTGCATGATCAGATCCTGTTGGAAAGGGGCCTTATCGAGGCGCGTGCAGAAGTTGGCGTTGCGCCTCAACGGTGGACTGCACTCTACTTGAGGCTGGGTAGCCTGTGCAATCCAGTCAGCGAACCGAGGCACGATTGGGCGAACAATCGCTATACTCGACAGAGATTCGAGCAAACAAGTGAGGCCATCATGTCTCGTCAAGCTAAAGCGGTTGTATGTCGCGCGCTAAACGCCCCAGTCACGGTTGAAACCGTGCGTATCGATTCGCCGGGTCCTGGCGAAGTGATGCTCAAGTTGGCCGCGTGTGGTGTGTGTCACTCCGATCTGTCTGCAACTAACGGCACCATTGCCTTACCCCCACCGATCGTGCTCGGTCACGAAGCTGCAGGTGAGGTCATCGAAGTGGGCGAGGGCGTGAGTACGCTTGCAGTGGGTGATCATGTGGTGTCTTCGTTTATTTACATGTGCGGGCAGTGTCGTTTTTGCGCTGGCGGTCGACCCGTATTGTGTGTGGATCAAGGCAAAGCGCTGCTGACGCCACCAGCGGGTCAACCGCGTGTACACGACGCTGCGGGTCAGCCGCTGAATATTTTTTCTGGCTGCGGCGTGATGGCCGAATACGCGACGCTGTCGGTGGATAACGTCGTTAAGATCGATGCGAGCATTCCGCTAGATCGTGCCGCGCTGGTGGGCTGCGCTGTCACCACCGGTGTCGGCGCCGTGTTTAATACGGCCCGCGTGCATCCTGGGAGTTGCGTGCTGGTATTAGGTTGTGGTGGGGTGGGATTGAATGTGGTGCAAGGAGCCGTCATTGCTGGGGCTGAAAAAATTATTGCCCTAGATACTTCCGAAGAAAAACTCACGATGGCCCGTCAGTTCGGTGCAACGCATACGGTGTTGGCGGTACCGGGTGAAGATCCAGTGAAGGCAATCAAAAAACTCACCGGTGGTGGTCCTGATTACGCTTTTGAATGCGTCGGTCATCCAGCGCTCGCCGAGGTGGCCTATCGCGTGATTGCACGCGGCGGCAAAGCGGTCGTGGTGGGGGTGGCGCGGGCTAGCGACGCGATGCAACTTAAGCCGATGTCACTGGTGTTTGAAGAAAAATCGCTGCAAGGCAGTTACTTTGGTTCGTGCGTGCCGCGGATTGATTTTCCGAAGATGCTAGCGCTGTATATGGCCGGCAAACTCAAACTCGATGAGTTGATTACGCGTCGTTACAAAATTGATGAAGCACCGCAAGCATTTGCCGACATGCAAGCCGGCCGCAATGCCCGCGGTGTGATTGTGTTTTAACTCACTCTGCTTGTATGCCGGCGCGTTTCACAATCGCGCCGTAACGTTCTTGCTCACGACGCAGCATGGCGGTGAATTCATCGGGTGTGTTGGCCACCGCGTCCATCCCTAAGCTGATGTAACGCTCTTTGAGGTCGGGCGCGTTCATGGCTTTGCGTACTTCGGCAGCGATACGAGTGGTGATCTCGCGTGATGTACCTGCCGGTGCGACAAAACCAATCCATGCACCGATATCAAATCCAGTGAGACCAGATTCGGCAGCCGTAGGAATTTCTGGCATGGCCGATGAGCGGCGCGCAAACGAAACGCCATAGGCTTTGAGACGGCCTGAGCGCACATGACCGATCACCGAAGCCACGGTTTCAAAGGTGTAACCCACTTGCCCGTTCATGATGTCAGTGAGTGCAGGGGCGCTACCTTTATACGGAATGTGGCGTGCTTTTAAATCTGCGCTGCTATTAAAGTATTCGGTGATTAGGTGTGCCGTGGCGCCGGTGCCCGAAGAGGAAAACGTGTATTTATCTGGGTTGGCTTTCACCAAGGCGATAAATTCTTTGAGGTTGGCCGCAGGAAAATTCGGGTGGGTCACCAACGCAAATGGTGCAGCCGAAATTAAGCTGATTGGCGCAAAATCTTTTAATGGTTCATACGGTAACTTTTGCAGGTTCGGTGCGATCGAATAGGGTCCGCTGGATGCAGCCAAGAGGGTGTAACCGTCGGGTGCCGATTTAGCCACTTGATCGGTACCAATCTGACCGCCTGCACCGGGTTTGTTTTCGATGACAAACGCTTGACCAAACGCTTGCGAGAGTTTGTCGGCGACGAGACGTGCCGATAGATCTGTGGCTTGCCCGGGTGGCCAAGGGACAATCACTTTGACTGTGCGATTTGGATACGTGCTTTGCGCACAGGCAATGCTCGCAACCAACATCGCCAACGTGACGCCCACGAACTGCAAACGAAGCAAACGCTGAGGTTTCATGTGCGATCCTAAAAAATTAAACGACTTCAAAGAGTCCGGCTGCACCCATGCCTGAACCAATGCACATGGTCACCACCACATATTTCACGCCGCGGCGTTTCCCTTCGATGAGCGCATGTCCAACTAAACGTGAACCGCTCATGCCGTAAGGGTGTCCCACGGCAATCGCACCACCATCCACATTTAAACGCTCTGCGGGAATGCCCAAGGTGTCGCGACAATACAGCACTTGTACGGCAAACGCTTCGTTCAGTTCCCATAAGCCCACATCTTGGATGTTGACGCCGCTGCGCTTGAGCAGTTTTGGTACGGCATAGACCGGACCAATACCCATTTCAGCTGGCTCACAACCGGCCACAGCAAACCCGCGGAACACGCCCAACGGTTGCAGGCCTTTTTGCGCGGCCAATCGATCGCTCATTAAGACTTGTGCCGCCGCACCATCAGAAAATTGACTGGCGTTGCCGGCAGCAATCACACCGCCTTCGATGGCGGGTTTGATTTGCGACACACCCTCATATGTGGTGTCAGCGCGGATGCCTTCATCTTCGCTGCACAACACTTCTTTGATGGTTTCGGTACCAGTGGCTTTGTCGATGACTTGCATGCGCGCAGCCATTGGCACGATTTCATCTTTAAAGCGGCCTTCGGCGCGTGCACGCGCCGCTTTTTGTTGACTCTCTGCACCGTAACGATCTTGTGCTTCACGCGAGATACCGTATTTTTTTGCAACATATTCTGCGGTTTGCAACATCGGCCAATAAATTTCGGGTTTGTGTTGCTCGATCCATGCGTCTTTGAACATGTGCTTGTTCATGTGGTTTTGTACGCATGAAATCGATTCCACACCGCCGGCGACAAACACCTCAGCCTCGCCACTCAAGATGCGTTGTGCCGCCATGGCCACGGTTTGTAACCCGGATGAACAAAACCGATTCACCGTGACCCCGGATACGGTGACCGGACAACCCGCACGAATAGCCGCTTGGCGTGCGATGTCCCACCCCGTCGCGCCCTCTGGGTTGGCACACCCCATCAACACGTCATCGACTTCGGCAGCCTCGATACCGGCACGTGCAATGGCGTGTTGCACGGCGTGTCCAGCCAAGGTGGCGCCGTGAGTGAGGTTGAACGCACCACGAAAACTTTTGGCCAGCGGTGTACGCGCAGTAGAAACAATCACGGCTTCGGACATGGTCACGCTCCTATGGTTGAGGCTGAATCAGCGATTTATTTTTTGGCATCAAAATCGGCAAAGGTTTTTCCTTCAGCCGCAAGCTTTTCAAGCAACGGCGAGAGCTTCCACACGCCACCTTGATAACCTTTCTGAAAGCCTTTAATTGCGGCAACCACTTTATCCAAACCAATGGTGTTGGCATAAAACATCGGGCCACCGCGATAGGCTGGGAAACCGTAGCCAGTGAGATACACCATGTCAATATCCGAAGCGCGTAAAGCGATGCCTTCTTCCAAAATGGCTGCACCCTCGTTGATCATGGCGTAGATCAAGCGCTCGATGATTTCGCTGTCATGAATATTGCGCGCTTGTACGCCGATTTCTTTGCGATAGTTGGCAATGATTTGATCTACCGCAGGATCATCAATCGGCGTGCGATCACCGGCTGCATACAAGTACCAACCTTTACCGGTTTTTTGACCAAAGCGACCAAGTTCGGCAATGCGATCGCCGATTTTGGAATACACAAAATTGGGACGCTCGATATAACGGCGCTTACGAATTTCCCAACCGATATCTAGACCCGCCATGTCGCCCATGGTGAGCGGTCCCATCGCCATCCCCCATTGATAAATCGCCGTGTCTACTTGGCGCGGGCTGCAGCCTTCATCGATTAAGAAAAACGCTTGTTGGCCGTATTTTTCGAGAATGCGATTACCAATAAAGCCATCGCAAACGCCAGACACCACTGGTACCTTCTTGATTTTTTTTCCGAGCGCTAACGTACTGGCCAGCACATCTTTGCCAGTGGCTTTGCCACGCACGATTTCAAGTAAACGCATCACATTGGCAGGTGAAAAGAAGTGCGTGCCAATCACGTCTTGAGGGCGCTTGGTGCAGGCAGCGATGGCATCGACATCCAAAGTCGAGGTGTTGGTGGCGAGAATCGCCCCCGGCTTCATGATCGCATCGAGCTTTTTAAAGAGTTCGATTTTTACGTCCATTCGCTCAAATACCGCTTCAATCACAATGTCGGCGTCTTTGATCGCAGCCATGTCTAATGTAGGCGTAATGAGCGCCATGCGTTGATCCATGTCCGCTTGTTTGAGGCGACCTTTGGACACGGTGTTGGCGTAATTCTTTTTGATCGTGGCTAAGCCACGATCCAAGGCTGCTTGCTCAGTCTCAACCAACATCACTGGTATGCCGACATTGACCATACTCATGGTGATGCCACCACCCATGGTGCCAGCACCGATCACTGCAGCACGTTCGATTTTTCGCGTTGGCGTATCTTCAGGCACATCTGGAATTTTGCTGGTCTGACGCTCAGCAAAAAACATGTGACGTAAGGCTTTAGATTCAGTGCCGTCGACCAAAATTTGGAAGCGACGACGTTCTTCTTTGCGCCCTTCATCAAATGGCAAATTCACAGCTGCTTCCACGCAACCTAAAATTTGCAACGGCGCTGGAAAACCGCGCGAGGTTTTTTCAATCTCGGCACGGGCCTTGTCGAAAAACGTTTTGGCATCGCCATCGACATGCACCTTCATATCGCGAATGCGACGCACACCTTTGCCCTCGGCGACAATTTTTTTGGCAAATGCAATCGCGCTATCAAGTAGATCGCCTTCGGCGATGGCATCGATCAAGCCCACCGCTTTACCTTGTTCTGCAGTGACGGTATTGCCGGAGGTCATCATCTTTAAGCCTTCGGCTGCACCTACCACACGCGGTAAGCGCTGTGTGCCACCCGAACCCGGCAAAATGCCCAACTTCACTTCAGGCAAACCCAATTGTGTTTTGCTCGCTGCCACACGGTAATGACATCCCAGCGCTAATTCCAAACCACCACCCAACGCAAAGCCGGCGATAGCAGCCACCATGGGTTTGTTGAGCCGATCTTGTGCCTCGTTAATTTCGGGCAGGGTGGGCGACATGGTTGATTTGGGTGTGTTGAATTCGCGAATATCAGCGCCACCAGAAAACGCTTTGGCCGTGCCGATGATCACGATCGCATGCACGTTGGGATCGGCTTCGGCTTGTTGCATGCCAGCCATGATGCCGGGGCGCAGCACGCTGCCCAAGCCATTGACGGGTGGGTTGTTCATGGCAATAACGGCAATACCGTCACGCACGGAGTAAGTTACGGCGTCACTCATGGAAATCTCCAAAAAAACCAATCTGCGCGGGGCGATATCAGCGCGTTTGGGTCAACAACAGACAGAGGGCACAACGAGGCAAATTCTACGCGAACGTACGCGCGCAACCCTTCACACTTCGAGCCATTCTTTGCGCATCGCGGCATTGTTTCGCACTTGCGTGGGCGTGCCCTCAAAGACAATGCGTCCATGGCCCATCACGTACAGCCGCGCCGAGATGTCGAGGGCAATGGCGAGCTTTTGTTCCACTAAAAGAATCGATACGCCGCGCGCGCGGATGGCTTCTAACAAGCCCGCAACCTGCTCGACGATTTTGGGTGCCAGTCCTTCGGTGGGCTCATCAATCATCACCAGCGTTGGGTTGCCCATTAAGGTGCGACATAAGGTGAGCATTTGTTGCTCACCACCAGAGAGCACCCCGGCTAATGTCTCGGCGCGTTCACGTAACCGCGGAAAGAGATCAAACATTTCTTCGATTTGCCATGGGGCATGTAAAGCTGCGTGCTGGTGTGGCACAGCGGCTGATTTTTCGCCGAGCAATAAATTTTGCCGCACCGTGAGCGATGCAAAAATATCGCGATTTTCTGGTACGTAACCAAGTCCCTGATGCGCGATTTCAAAAATTTTTCGCCCGAGCATGTCTTGGCCTTGAAACTGCACTGAGCCTTGCGCATCGACCATACCCATGATGGCTTTGAGTGTGGTCGAACGCCCCACGCCGTTGCGTCCGATTAGACTGACGATTTCTCCCGCGCCCACTTCTAAGGTGATGCCATGCAAGATATGGCTCTTGCCGTACCACGCATGTAGATCGTGCACGGCTAAGCGTGGCACAGTTGATGTAGTGGGCTGAGCGTGCATCACGTGGCCTCGCTCTGAGGGTGCAAGCTACCTAGGTAGGCTTCTTGCACGGCGGCGTTCGCGCGAATCTCTGTGGGCGTACCCGATGCAATACACTCGCCATAGACCAATACCGAAATGCGATCGGCCAATCCGAACACCACACTCATGTCATGTTCGACCATCAAGAGTGTGCGACCTTGCGTCACGCGTTGAATCAGCGCCATGGCTTGCGCGGCTTCGGTACGACTCATGCCGGCGGTGGGCTCATCGAGCAAGATGACGGGCGCATCACCGGCAATGGTGATACCAATTTCAAGCGCGCGTTGTTCTGCATAGGTGAGTACGCCGGCAGCTGTCTCTTATACACATCTCCGAGCCCACGAGAC
>CAWUMP010000072.1:0-10211 GCA_963923385.1 uncultured bacterium
AGAGCTCGCCTTGATACCAATTGAAGACGGGCAATTCAAACCAAGGCAACATCCCCGTGGGAATTTCACCGCGACGATCCGTGGGAAAGGGGTTGAATAACTGCTCCCAAAGATCGGGACGACGGCGGTACATTTCATCGTGCAGTGTGACCGAACTCACCAAGCGACTTTCGCCACCAGACTTTGAGGTCTTTAAACACAACAAGCCAACGATATCGCACGAATCCGTGTGGTATTCCAACTCACGATTGGTTTGGTAGTAGCGCGTGGTGGGTTGACGAATATCTAAACCCAAATCACGCACATGACCCAATAAGTGCCCCTTGGCATTTTGCGAACGGAAACTCCCCAAGTGCGCACCCACACCTAAATACGCCACAGCTGCTTCTGCAGTGCTGTAGCGCGATACATCAAACCCGCGTAACAATGCAAAGCCGCAACCATGAATGACTTGATCTAATACCTGCGCAAGTTTGTGACGTAATGTGGGTAACTGAAACGTGGCTTCGGTGATATCACCCATTTCGCGACCAGCGGCAAAGTGTGCGCGAACCGCAGCATCGAGCTCGGCAAGTTCTTGCGCAGAAAAATGTAGCAACCAGTTGCGTGAGCGATCCATGTCAGGACCCTTCCACGCAGCTGGACCACCAATCGGCCCACGCGGTCGTGGCGAAGCTTGAATCACGGGCTGAGCACTGGCTGACATACGAATCTCCTTCGAATGGGTGTGTCGGATGATTTTAGCCAAAGGTACCAGGATAAGCGCCGCCGTCCATCAGTAGATTTTGTCCAGTGATAAAGCCAGCATGGACGCTGCACAAAAATGCGCAAGCAGCACCAAACTCTTCGACCGTGCCAAAGCGTCCTGCCGGATTAGATGCTGCACGTGCAGCACGTAGATCGGCCGCACTCTTGCCAGATTTTTTGGCGTTGAACTCAAAATTAGCGCGTAGACGATCAGTATCAAACGGGCCTGGTAGTAACCCATTGATGGTCACGTTGTGTTTGACGGTCGTGCGTGACAGCCCAGCAATAAATCCAGTTAAACCAGCGCGCGCACCATTCGATAAACCCAGTTCCGGAATAGGAAATTTTACTGAGCCCGATGTGATATTGACGATCCGACCAAATCGTCGCGCGATCATGCCATCGACAACACTGCGTATCAGCAAAATAGGTGTAATCATGTTGGCATCGACGGCATTGACCCAAGCCTCACGATCCCAATCGCGAAAATCGCCGGGCGGCGGACCGCCTGCGTTATTCACCAAAATATCCGGTGTAGGGCAAGCCGCGAGTGCTGCGGCACGACCCGCCTCGCTGGTGATATCACCAACCACCGTATGCACGGTCACGCCAAACGTGCTGCGCAGTTCTTCTGCCGTACGCGTTAAAGCTTCAGCACCGCGCGCGGTGATGACAAGGTTGACGCCTTCTGCTGCCAAGGCCATCGCGCAGCCTTTGCCTAAGCCTTTGCTCCCGGCCGTAATCAGTGCGGTTTTTCCGCGTAATCCCATATCCATCGCAATCTACCTTTCTTAACCGAGGGGTTCGTTCGTGTGAATTTGAATAAACTAGAGCAGTAATTACTGCACACCACTAGCTAATAAATATTCATCGTATGTGCCACGAAAATCCACAATACCTTCTGGCTTGATATCCAAAATGCGCGTGGCCAATGAAGCAACAAATTCGCGATCATGCGAAACAAAAATCAGTGTGCCGGCATATTTGTCGAGCGCCGTGTTCAGTGATTCGATGGATTCCATGTCTAAGTGATTGGTGGGTTCATCCATCAACAAGACGTTGGGCCGTGTGAGCATGAGCTTGCCAAACATTAAGCGCTGCGCTTCACCGCCTGAAACCACCTTGACTGACTTGTCAACGTCATCACCAGAAAATAGCAGCCTACCTAGCGTGCTGCGCACAACTTGATCTTCTTCCCCAGGCGCTTTCCATTGACCCATCCACTCGGTGAGTGTTTCTTCATGCGGAAAATCAGCAGCGTGTTCTTGGCCACAATACCCAGGGCGTGCTTTATCGGTCCATTTGACGCTGCCATGATCGGGCGCTAGATCACCCCATAAGCAACGTAAGAGCGTGGTTTTACCCACACCGTTGGTACCAATAATGGCCACTTTTTCACCGGCATCGATGGTGATACTGAAATCGTTGAACAACACACGGTCGTAGCCTTTACTTAACTTTTCGACCGTCACGGCTTGACGGTGAATTTTTTCTTTTTCATCGTACTCAAAACGAATAAACGGATATTGACGCGAAGAAGGCTTCACGTCCTCGACTTTAATTTTTTCGATCAGCTTTTGTCGTGATGTCGCTTGCCGTGCTTTGGATTTATTGGCTGAAAATCGACGCACGAAGTCTTGTAGATCGGCGATTCGTTCTTTGGCTTTGGCGTTGGCGTTGGCAACCTGTGTGCGTGCTTGTGTGGCTGCCAGCATGTAGTCATCGTAGCTGCCCGGATAAATCCGAATCGCGCCGTAATCGAGGTCAGCCATATGCGTACAAACGCTATTTAAAAAATGTCGGTCGTGCGAAATTATGACGATCGTGCTTTGACTTTGTTCTAGCGTATCTTCAAGCCAACGAATGGTGTTGATGTCTAGGTTGTTGGTGGGCTCATCGAGTAACAAAATATCTGGATTAGCAAACAACGCTTGCGCAAGAAGCACACGTAACTTCCAGCCTGGTGCCACCGCACTCATTGGCCCTTGATGTAACGCCTCTTCAATACCAACGCCGGCCAGCAAAGCGGCGGCACGACTTTCTGCGTCGTAACCACCGTACTCTGCAAACTTTGCTTCGAGCTCGGCAGCGCGCATATAGTCATCTTCGGTGGCATCTGCGTTGGCGTAAATGGCATCGCGTTCAGCAGCGGCTTGCCACAGAGCCTCATGACCTTGCAACACCACATCCAACACACGGACGTCTTCATAAGCAAATTGATCTTGGCGTAAGCGGCCGATGCGTTCGCCTGCATCGATGCTTACATTGCCTGCGCTGGGCTCGAGCTCGCCGCCCAGTATTTTCATAAACGTGGATTTTCCACTGCCATTGGCGCCAATCAAGCCGTAGCGGTGACCGCCACCGAACTTCACAGAGACGTTTTCAAAGAGCGGCTTTGCGCCGAATTGCATGGTGATGCCGGAGGTGGTGATCATGTTGCCTTATCTGGACAGAACAAAAAAACATCGACGCAAAGCGATGCGTCGACTGAAAAAACGTACGGCGTATTAAGTCGCTTTGGGTTTCATCGACACCAATAACACACCACTAATGACCAATGTACCGCCAGCGATTTGCAGTAGCGTGAGTGGTTCATCGAGACCCAAAGCTCCGGCCAGTACCGTGACCACCGGACTGACGGCACCGATCAGCGCGAAGTGATTTGCACCAATACGTTTGAGTGCTTCAGCCACCATAAACACCGGCAAAATCGTGGCAAACACGACCATAATCAGGATATAGGCCCAAGCTTTTGCAGGTAGCGCTAACGCGCTCAGTGGCTCGAGGATGAAGAATTGCACCGTGGCAGGTGCGGTTGCCACGATCATGGTCCATGCGGTAAATCGCATCGAGCCAATGCGTTTTGTGAGCGCGCTGCCTGCGACTAAATAAATTGCATAACACAGTGCGTTTGACATGCATAAGAGCACACCAAATATAAACCAACGGTCTTCGCCCGTCGCACCCAGTTGGCCAGAGACCACCAAGGCTACGCCCGCGTAAGTCATGCACAGCGCGGCGAGTTCGCGTCGCGTGGGGCGTTTATGTAAAAACAAAAACGAAAGCGCTAGTACCATGGTCGGGTACAAAAATCCAATCAACCGACCCAAGCCCGCGCCAATGTACTGCAGCCCAATAAAATCTAAAAAACTTGCCGCGTAGTAACCAATGAATCCTAGGCCTAACAATGCAAGCCAATCGCGACCACGTAACGCAGCCGAGGTGTTGCTCCCCGCTTGGGTGGCATCGTGTTGTAATTGATCGCGCGATAACCACCAGGCCACAAACGCAAACACTGGTAGCGATAGACCCATACGTAAAAATAACAAGGTGACGGGCGAGATCGGATGCTCGGCGTAACACAGCTTGATTAAGATCGGGCGAAAAGAAAATCCAACCACGCCGGCAAGCGCGAGGATCAGTCCCCAAGTACGGTAAGCGGGTGTATTCAATGTGTGTTGATGCGCGTCAGTCAAGGCAATGAAGAATTCGGTGCCTTGCAGTTTTAGCGGCGCTTGCCTCCGCCCAGAATTGAACCCAACACGCCACGTAACACTTGTCGACCTAATTCAGAACCAATCGCACGTGCCGCGCTACTCGCTACAGATTCCACGACCCCTTTGGTTTGCTTGCCGCCGCGCGGACCGGTGCGACCAAATAAAATTTCAGATAACGCGCCTTGTTCTTCGACTTGCGTCGGTGCTTGACGTGCCGGTCCCGTTGTACGCGTGATAGTGGTGTCGGGTTGTTTGGTGTCGGCGCGACCTTTGAGTTTTTCGTAGGCGGATTCGCGATCGATGGGCGTTTCGTAATGTCCTGCCAGCGTGGTGTTGGCGATGATCTTGGCGCGCTCTGCGTCGGTGATCGGTCCAAGTTGGCTCGATGGTGGAACAATCATCGCGCGTTCGGTGATATTGGGCCGACCGTGCGCGTCTAAAAAAGACACCAGCGCTTCGCCCACACCCAGTTCGCTAATGGCGGCTTCAATCGATAATTGTGGATTCGGCCGCATGGTTTGGGCTGCTGCTCGCACCGCTTTTTGATCGCGCGGCGTAAATGCACGCAGCGCATGCTGCACACGATTGCCTAATTGACCGAGCACCGTATCGGGAATATCCAGCGGATTTTGCGTGACGAAATACACGCCCACGCCTTTTGAACGAATCAAGCGCACTGTTTGTTCGATGCGTTCGAGTAACGCTTTGGGCGCATCGTTAAACAGCAGATGTGCTTCATCAAAAAAGAACACCAGTTTGGGTTGTTCAACGTCGCCGACTTCAGGTAAATGTTCAAACAACTCTGAGAGCATCCACAACAAAAATACGGCGTACAACTTGGGCGCATTCATGAGCTTGTCGGCAGCAAGAATATTTACCACGCCGCGCCCCGACTCGGTTTGCAGCAAATCGGCGATATCGAGCATGGGCTCGCCAAAAAACTGCGCTGCACCTTGGTTTTCAAGCGCCAGTAATCCGCGCTGAATTGCGCCGACCGAGGCCGCAGAAATATTGCCGTACTCCGTTTGAAACTGCGCGGCGTTTTCGCCGACAAATTGCAGCATCGCGCGTAAATCTTTGGCATCAAGTAGTAGCAAACCGCGATCATCGGCAATACGAAACACCAAATTGAGCACACCTTCTTGCGTGTCATTGAGATCTAGCATGCGCGAAAGCAACAATGGCCCAAGATCGGAAATGGTGGCGCGCACGGGATGTCCGGCTTTGCCAAATACATCCCAAAACACCACCGGGCACGCGGCCGGCTGCAGCGTCACGCCGAGCTCTTGCGCCCGCGCGTTGACCTTGGCGTTGGTGCCGCCGGCTTTGGCGATCCCCGACAGATCGCCTTTCACGTCGGCCATAAATACCGGCACACCAATTGAAGAAAAAGCCTGCGCCATCGCTTGTAGCGTGACGGACTTGCCTGTGCCGGTTGCGCCAGTGATCAGGCCATGGCGGTTGGCCAGGGCAGGCAGCAGCGCCAGTTCGGTCAGATTATTTTTTGCGATGAGCAGGGCGTGGGCCATGGCGGTAAAATCACGAGGTTAAACAGCAATTACAACGAATCGGACCGCAAAGCATATGGCCGGACACAGCAAATGGGCAAACATCCAGCACCGTAAAGGGCGACAGGATGCGAAACGAGGCAAGATTTTCACACGCCTGATCCGTGAAATCACGGTTGCCGCGCGGATGGGCGGGGCCGATGCCAACACCAACCCGCGTTTACGCTTGGCGTTAGACAAGGCCCGTGAGGCCAATATGCCCAAGGACACCACGCAAAACGCGATTAATCGCGGCACCGGTGCCCTGGAAGGTGTCTCATATGAGGAGATTCGCTATGAAGGCTATGGCATCGCCGGGGCAGCCATCATTGTCGATTGCATGACCGACAATCGCACGCGTACCGTGGCTGAAGTGCGGCATGCATTTGCTAAAAATGGCGGCAATTTAGGGACCGATGGTTCAGTGGCTTATCAATTCAAACATTGCGGCCAATTTTTATTCGCGCCGGGTGCCAATGAAGAGCGCCTCATGGAGATTGCCCTTGAGGCTGGCGCGGAAGATGTATTGAGTCACGAGGATGGATCGATCGAGGTGGTGTGTTTGCCTAGCGACTTCACGGCAGTTCAACGCGCATTACAAGACGCGCAACTTGCACCAGCGCATGCAGAAATCACCATGAAGGCCAGTACGGACAGTGAATTAACCGGTGAAGACGCACTCAAGATGCAACGTTTGTTGGATGCACTTGAAAATCTGGACGATGTGCAGGCGGTGTATACCAATGCCGTGATGGATGAAGCCTAAACGGTGGGCGCGCAGCCAACCCAACGGATTCTTGGCATTGACCCTGGGTTGCAGTCCACAGGTTTTGGTGTGATTGAAAAACACGGCCTGCGTTTACGCTATATCAGCAGCGGTCGCGTGCGTAGTGGCAGCGGCTCGTTACCCGAACGCATCAAAGTCTTACTCGAGGGTATTCAGGCAGTGATTGCGGAATACACACCGAATCAATCGGCGATTGAACAGGTGTTTGTGAACGTGAATCCCAAGTCCACTTTATTGTTAGGTCAAGCACGCGGCGCAGCGCTCAGTGCATTGGTCCAGGCGGGACTACCGGTGGCCGAGTACACTGCGTTACAAGTCAAACAATCAGTCGTCGGCTATGGCAAAGCCAAAAAAGAGCAGGTGCAACAGATGGTGTGCAAACTTTTAAAGTTGCCTGGCACGCCAGGTGCGGATGCCGCGGATGCGTTGGCTTGCGCTATTTGTCACGCGCACGCCGGTCAAGGGCTGGGTGGCTTAACGACGCAAGGCTTACAAATGCGTGGTGGTCGATTGGTCGTGAGTGGATCGGCACGTCCACGCACGAGGCGCGCGTCATGATCGGTCGTATTGCCGGCACCTTAATTAGCAAAAATCCACCGCAAGTGATGTTAGAAGCTGGTGGGGTAGGTTATGAAATCGATGTGCCCATGAGTACCTTTTATCACTTGCCTGCCACCGGTGAATCAGCGGTGTTGCTCACGCATTTGGTGGTCCGCGAAGACGCGCATGTACTGTATGGTTTTGCTAGCGAAGGCGAACGCAGTACGTTTCGACAATTGATTCGCATTTCAGGCGTCGGTGCGCGCACTGCACTGTCGGTACTTTCTGGCATGTCGGTGGCTGATTTAGCGCACGCGGTGGCCACACAAGATACGTCGCGTCTAACCAAAGTACCCGGCATTGGTAAAAAAACAGCGGAGCGTTTGTTGCTTGAGCTCAAGGGCAAACTGGCCGATGCCTTGCCGCAATCCAGTGGTGGTGCGAGTGTGGCAGGAAGCACCAACAATGATGTGCTAAACGCCTTACTTGCGTTGGGTTATAACGAGCGCGAAGCACACGCGGCTTTGCGTCATTTAACGCCTGAGTTGTCTGTCGCTGAAGGCATACGCGCGGCATTAAAAGTATTAGCAAAGGCTTAGTGCGACCATCATGACTATCGAAACCGATCGTTTAATTTCGACCGCACCGAGCTCGGTACAAGAAGAACAAATCGAGCGTGCGTTACGCCCACAAAAATTGGTCGACTACGTCGGCCAGGCCAAGGTGCGTGAGCAGCTCGAAATTTTTATTCAAGCCGCGCGAGGTCGTAGCGAAGCGCTGGATCATGTGTTGTTGTTTGGTCCGCCAGGGTTGGGTAAAACCACCTTGGCGCACATCATTGCAAAAGAAATGGGTGTGGGCTTGCGTCAGACCTCAGGCCCGGTACTCGAACGCGCTGGCGATCTTGCCGCGTTGCTCACAAACTTAGAGCCAAATGATGTGTTGTTCATCGATGAAATTCATCGACTTTCACCGGTGGTGGAAGAAATTCTCTATCCAGCACTGGAGGATTATCAGATCGACATCATGATCGGCGAAGGCCCGGCGGCACGTTCGATCAAAATTGATTTACCTCCCTTTACCTTGGTCGGCGCTACCACGCGTGCGGGCATGCTAACTAATCCGTTACGCGATCGTTTTGGCATTGTGTCGCGCTTGGAGTTTTATAACCAAGAAGAACTCGCCAGCATTGTCCGCCGCTCTGCAAGCTTGCTGACGGTGGCCTTGGCTGACGAGGGGGCAGAAGAAATCGCTCGGCGTTCGCGTGGTACACCGCGCATTGCGAATCGATTGTTACGACGCGTGCGTGATTACGCACAAGTCAAAGCCGATGGTCAGGTGACGCGTGCGTTGGCAGAAGCAGCGCTAGTGATGCTAGATGTCGATCCGTTGGGCTTTGATGTGATGGACCGCAAGTTATTACTCGCGGTGATTGAGCGTTTTTCCGGTGGTCCTGTTGGCGTAGAAAATTTAGCCGCAGCAATCGGCGAAGAGCGCGACACAATTGAAGATGTGCTTGAGCCGTATTTAATTCAACAAGGGTATTTACAACGCACCCCACGTGGCCGCGTTGCCACACTTGCGGCGTATCGGCACTTTGGTATCGTGGCGCCATCAGCCACGGGTCAGGCTGACTTACTGTCGCGTTCGTAATTGCGCAGGATCGCGCATGGGGACAGATCCCACCGTATACTTTGACTTGGCCCAGCGTCATGGTTGGTACAGCGTCGCAGGCCCCCATTCATTTTTGATTGCAAGACTCGGATAATCACGCATGAATCTCACTACGGACCTTGAAATCTGGACACTCATTGCCAACGCGAGCATCGTTGTGCAATTGATTATGTTGTTGCTGTTGTCCGTCTCGTTCATGAGCTGGTTATTTATCTTTCGCAAGTTCTTTGCGATTCGACGGGCGCGTGCGCAAACCGAACATTTTGAACGAGAGTTTTATAGCAAAGACCTCAACGCCTTGTATCAGGGAGCGGTGAGTAATCGTCATCTGAGTGGAAGTTTGGAACGTATTTTTGAAGCCGGTTATCGTGAGTTTGCAAAGTTACGTGGTCAGCGCGGCGCAGATCCAACCAGCATGGTCGATGGCGCGCGACGTGCCATGCGTGCCACCCATCAACGCGAAATGGATCACCTCGAAAGCCATTTGGCTTTTTTGGCTTCGGCCGGTTCGGTGAGTCCGTATGTGGGCTTATTTGGCACGGTGTGGGGCATCATGCATGCGTTTCGTGGACTCGCGAACGTGCAACAAGCCACGCTGGCTCAAGTGGCACCAGGCATTGCTGAAGCATTGATTGCGACGGCGATTGGTTTGTTTGCTGCGATTCCAGCCGTCGTGGCCTATAACCGTTACGCACACGACATCGATCGATTGGCGATTCGTTTTGAGAGCTTTATGGAAGAGTTCTCTAACATTTTGCAGCGTCAAGCGTCGCGCTAATCGCGCGCTCGTAGCGAAAAGGATCTCTCATGGCGCTGCACAGAAAACGCGCACCGATGAGCGAGATCAATGTGGTGCCCTACATTGATGTGATGCTCGTATTGTTGGTGATTTTTATGGTGACTGCACCGTTGATCACGCCCGGGGTGGTGGAGTTACCGAGCTTAGGTAAATCCTCACAAGCACCGACGACGCCGCTCGAAGTGATCATTCACGAAGACCAAAGCATTGTGTTGCGTGATCGCGACCCAAAGGCAGGAACCATGGATGAGCGGCGTTTGCCGCGACAAGAGTTGGCGGCGGCCATTCGTGCCAAGCAGGCAAAAAATCCGGATCAAGCGGTGATGATTTCTGCGGATAAAAACGTGCGCTACGAAGCTGTGCTCAATGTCATGGATGAACTACAAAAGCAGGCCGTCAAGCGCGTGGGTTTGTCGGTAAAACCGGCGCAGTGAATGCGGCATCATGAACGCTGCAATTCGTTTTAGTCCGTACGAAATCTCGCATGTCGATCCGGGTTGGCGCGTACCTGCGGCGCTGGCATTGAGCATCCATTTATTATTATTTGCAGTGTTGTTTTTTGGTGTGCGTTGGCAATCGCGTGTGCCAGAAGTCATTACGGCTGAATTGTGGACGCCACC
>CAWUMP010000073.1:0-9986 GCA_963923385.1 uncultured bacterium
GGCTTCATAAAAGCAATGCTGTTGTTGGCGATATAAAAATCGCTCTTCCAACCGGTGATATTGCCTTTTTCATCGATACTGGCTTCAAAATCCATCGCACGTGGTGGGCTCTTAGGTGCCAGCGCAGTTTCATCGTGACGCATCCATTGCATTCGTACTGGCTTGCCGATCGCCATAGCGACCATCGCGGCATCGAGAGATGCGTCTTCGTGTCCGTTTCGCCCATAACAGCCCGAACCATCGACATACAGTAATCGAATCGCCGTTTTTGGTAGCCCAGTGATCACGGAAATTTCGTGTTGCATCGAGTGCGTGGCTTGCGAAGGACTCCACACGGTGAGCTGACCATTTTGAAAATCAGCCACGGCACAGGAAGGGCCGATCGATGCGTGGGTTTGTACAGGAAATTGGTAAGACGCTTTGATCCGTTTGGCGCTGGCAGCAAACGCTGTTTCAATGTTGCCCACTTTTTGCGTGACATCTTCTTTGGCCAGCGGCATCTTGCGCCAGGTGTCGAAAATATTGGCTTTAGCGGGTAAGTCTGCGCCTTTTTTCCATTGCACTTTGATCGCACGCGAGGCTTTGACAGCAGCCCACTCGGTGTTTGCAACGACCGCTAAAAATTCGCCTTTGCGTACGGTTTGAACATAACCTTTGATTTTCTTGGCCGCGCTGTCATCAACGGATTGAATCTTGGCGCCAATGGCATCTGGTCGAATCACGCGGGCATGCAACATGTTGGGCACACTGAAGTCATGAATGAAGACAAATTCACCAGTGACTTTGGCCGGAATGTCTAAGCGGGCAACCGATTGACCAACGATTTTGTAATCGGTGTGTTTTTTGAGCGCCACCTTGGGATCGACTTTGATTTCAAATCCGTTGCCAATCAAACTGCCGTAGGGCGCTTGTTGCGCTGGATTGGTCTTCACACGGATCACACCTTCCACGATCTCGAGTTCGTCGACCGCAACCGATAATTTTTCTGCAGCTCGCTTGCGTAAGGCTTCGCGTGCATTCGCCGCCGCGATGCGTAGCTCGCTACCGCCTTGTGAGATCGATAGCGCGCCCCCGGTGAGCCATTGATCCGGTGTGGTGGCGGTGTCGCCCATCACCATGGTGATGTGTTGTAGCGGGACATATAGTTCTTCTGCAGCAATTTGCGCGAGTGCTGTTTTGACCCCCGTCCCTAAATCGACTTTGCCAGAATAAATTGTGATGCGGCCCTCTCGATCAATGCTTAGCCAAGCGTCCAAGGCTTCGCGCTCAACGGATTTGGCTGGCGCCAATTGCACGTTGGTGCTGGCCCGTGCAGATCCGTACAACGAAAAACCAACGACCAGCATGCCAGCGCTGCTGGCTTTCAAGAATTCGCGTCGCGTCAATGCGTTCATGAGCGTTCCTATTCTTTAAAAGTGTTCAATCAATGTGTTGGGTCTGTGCGGCTGATTAGGCCGACAGGTAGCGACGTACCGCAGCGACAAAGCGCTGATGGGTCCCGCAGCGGCACAAATTACCGGCGAGTGCGTCGGCGATTTGCGCATCGGTTGGATTTTTATTTTTAGCTAGAAACGCACTGGCCGTCATCAACATGCCATTCAAGCAATAGCCGCATTGCGCAGCTTGTTCGTCGATGAATGCTTGCTGTAATTTGTTGGGCTTGCCATTCACCGACAAACCTTCGAGGGTGGTGATGTTCCGTGACGCGACGGCTTTGGCTGGGGTGACGCAAGAGCGCATTGCCTGACCGTCAATATGCACCGTGCAGGCGCCACATTGACCCAAGCCACAGCCGAATTTGGTGCCATGCATCCCTAGCGCATCGCGTAATGCATACAGTAAGGGAATATCGTCATCGGCTTCGAGCGCGCGTTTTTTTCCGTTGACTTGCAAAGTCAGTTGAGACATGAACATCTCCTTGGTTGAATGGATGTTGATGAGGCAAAGGGTCGGTCAAGATCAGTGCATGACTGAGCCACCATCGACGACAAGCACTTGGCCTGTGACGAAATCACTTTCGGGTGCCGCTAAATAAATCAATGTACCGGTCATATCCTCTGGCAGGGCGTCGCGTTTGATCGCGCGCGAGGCCACGTTGTTGGCCACGATGGCACCTTTCCATGCGGGATTGGCCACCACGCCTTCACTCATCACCAAACCAGGCGCGAGGGTGTTGACGCGAATCCCATCGTCGCCCAGTTCGCGCGCGAGACTGCGACTCATCGCGACAACCGCACCTTTTGAGGTGACGTAATGCAACATCATGGGTGGACCCTTAAACACCGTGCCCGAAGCGATGTTGATGATTTTTCCGTATTGTTGTTTACGCATTTCTGGCACCACCGCTTTGGTGCATTCAAAGATACCGCGCACATTCACGGCCATTACCTTGTCCCACTCGGCGCTGTCAATTTCAAGCAGTGGCTTGAGTTGTAGATTGGCAAATAATCCTGCGTTGTTCACCAAAATATCGACTTTGCCAAATGCCTTGACCGTGGCAGCCACCATCGCTTGGACCGCTGCACTGTCGGTGACATCGCAGCGTTGATAGATAGCCTGCCCGCCGTTCGATTGAATGGCTTGTACAACGGCGTTGCCGTCTAGTAGATCCGCAATACAGACCTTGGCGCCGTGTTGTGCTAAGGCTTGAGCATAGGCTGCGCCAATGCCTTGAGCGCCGCCGGTGACAATGGCGACGCGATGTTGAAGCCGAGGTGTGCTCATCGCGTTGACTTTCAAAAAAAGAGGATCAAGACTCGGAACGCGCGCATTGTTTGGCCAGCGCTTCGCGCACTTCTGGCTTCATTGCGTCGTTGGATGTGCCATTAAACAAGGTGCCAATCACGCCTTTTTGTAGATCGCTGGTGCCGAACAAAGCATCGCAAATCGGAAAAGTAAGATTGAAGTTATGCGTGTGCATGTAATCCATGTTGTGATGCAGGATGTGCATGCGCCGAACCGTGTTGATGACCGGGATTTTGTCCAAAAAATGCACATCAGGCAGATGCGACAAGGTATGCAAGCCTTCGTACATCAAAAAGTAAGCGCCCATCGTCAGCATCACGACATAACCAGCGTTGGAAGACCACATCAACCCCAACACCAGCGCCGCAGGCAACGCAGATAACATAAAGAGCACCGGTGCGAGTGGCGGAAACAACAGTGCACGCCACTCTTTGTGACCGTTGTATTCCAACGTGCGATGACTGAAAAATACGTGATGCACACCGACGTGACGTTTGTAGGCCATTTTGATGGCGCTTTTGGGGTCGTGTAGTAAGTAGCGATGGCCTGCCCATTCGGCCCAATTACCAAACAAAAACATCGGCGCAATAACCAGCCACTCCCAAACGGTGACTTGATGTAGTTGCAGCCAACTATAAATGGCAATACCACCGGTAAAGCACAAGGTAAAGGCAAGGTGCATCGCGCCGTGGTACCACGCCGGTGTACTGGCGACATAGCTTTCACGAAACGTACGCGACAGTTGGGTGATTTCTTCGTCTCTGTTCATGATGTCTCCAAGCCTCGAAAGGGAAACGCAGTGAATGACAGGATTATTCCAAGCCAAGAAACTTTTTACTGAACTCAGGATGTGCAAGTAACTGAGCTGCTTCACCGTCAAGTACCGTACGGCCGTTTTCAATCACGTAGGCGCGTTGCACAAACGATAAAGCGCGATGAATATTTTGTTCGACCAGCAGCATCGTGACGCCTTGCTGACCGATGGTGCGCAAGGCGGCGATAATTTCATCGACCAGTAACGGTGCCACGCCAATAAACGGCTCATCCAGTAACAGTAATTTGGGTTGCGACATCAGCGCGCGACCAATGGCGACCATTTGCTGTTGACCTCCGGAGAGCTCACCTGCAAATTGCTGTTGTTTGTCTTTTAGGATTGGAAACAGCGCGTAGATTTTTTCTAAGCTAGGTTCAACGGCCTGACGTGCCGAAGGTGTGTACGCACCCATCACTAAATTGTCCCGCACAGACATCTGCGTGAATAAGCGTCGCCCTTCTGGAACCAGTGCAATACCCGCCGCAACGTTTTCACTGGTGCTACGGCCAGTGTGTGCGATTCCTGCATATGTGATGTTTCCAGCCGCCAACGGGTACAAACCGATGATGGCGCCCATGGTGGTGGATTTACCAGCCCCGTTGGCTCCCAGTAAGCCGACGCATTCGCCGGTACGCACCTCAAGACTCACTTCCCACAGCGCACGCAGCGCACCGTGATCGACGGCGATTTGATTCAGACTAAGCATGGGTGGTACCTGCGTTGGGTAACTGTGCTGCGCTACCTAAATACGTACGCAGTACGCGTTCATCTGAGATGACCGATTGCAACGAACCATCGGCAATACATTGACCTTGCTCGAGGACAACTACGCGATCAACGACTTGTGCGAGGGCTGAAAAAATATGCTCAACCCAAATGACCGTGATGCCAAACTCGTCTCGCACATGACGAATGTGACGCACAAAGCGATTGATTTCGATCGGCGTTAAGCCCGAGGCCACTTCATCCACTAACAGTAATTTAGGCTCTGAGGCGAGGGCGCGTGCAAACTCGAGCGCTTTCTTTTGCTGTAACGACAAACTGTCGGCGCGTTCGCTGAGGTGTGGTTCAAGCTCGACATAAGCAATAAATTCACGCGCGCGGGCCAGGGCTTCGCGCGGCGCTAATCCTTGGTGTTTAAACATCAAGGGGATCGCAATATTTTCTTGGACGGTGAGATCACCAAAAGGGCGAGGAATTTGATAAGTCCGACCCACGCCAAGATGAGCCACTTCATCACGGCGTAATCCAATCAAGCTGGTGCCATCTAAAGACAATGATCCGCTGCGCGGTTCGTAGACTTTGGAGATGCAATTAAATAGGGTGGTTTTACCCGAACCGTTTGCGCCAATGAGGCCAATGATTTCACCTTGCATGAGGCGTAAATCAATTTGATTGACGGCGATGTTGCCACCAAAGGCCATGGTGAGTCCTTGGCATTGCAGCACAGGTTGCTCACGATGGATGCTGCGTTTGGGCAGTGGTAAGTGACCCTGCGCCGCGGCGTGGGTGGGATGAGAGTCAATCCGTTCGTGGTGTTCTCGCGTCAGCGCGTGTAACCAAGGCAAACGACGGATCCAAGGTGCGCGCAATATGCCACCGGGCATAAACCGACCAATCAATAAAATGACCGCACCGTAGATGGTGGTTTGTAGTGTTTTTAAATTGATGAGTAGCCACTGCTGCATGCAGGCTAAGAGCAGTACACCAATGATTGGTCCCCACAACAAACCCGAGCCACCGAGTAAGGCCATGGCCACCGGCACCAATGCCACATTCAGACCAAACACGGTCGGCGGATCCACATAACTGAGTTGCCAAGACTGCAACGCACCGGCCAGCGCAGCAAAACTTGCCGAAAGCACCGTGACACGCAGCTTCACCGGAAAGATGCGAATGCCCATCACCTCTGCAACTTCTTCGTCGTTACGAATACTTTTTAGTGCATAGCCAAAATGCTGACGATTGAGCCACACGGTCAGGTAGGCGGCGACTACGCAAACACCGAGTGCACCCCAGTACGCAATACTTAAGACGCTTTGCGGGGGCAACGAAATCCCATCTCCGCCTTTGGTGATATCGCTCAGGTTGTAAGCCAGGATTTCTGCCAGTGGCAATAATGCGAGTGTGGCAAACGCAAAGTAATCGCCTTTCAACCGAAATAACGGAAACGACAGCAACATCGCAACGATTGCAGTGAACGCCACGCAAAAAAGCAACGAGAGCAGTACCGGGTATTTGGCTACCAGTGCAATCGAAAACGCATATGCACCGATACCGTAAAAGCAGTAATGCCCGAGATTGACATAGCCCATCTCGCCGGCAATCCAATCCCAACTTTGCGCCAAGATGTATGCAATCAAAATCGTAAAGACAAACGTGGTGGCATAGGCATTACCAAACATCGGCACGCAGGCGGCAGCTGCAAGGCCGGCACAGGCTAGGGCGGTGCCTCCACGCAACGACAATGCCGCACTCATTGACGTTTACCTAATCGAAAGCCATTTGGAAACGCCACCAAAATGAGTAGTAACAAAATGACTGAAATGGCGGGTGCCCATTCAGGTTTCCAAAATAGGCCTGTCATGCCCTCGGCCACACCTAAAAACAATCCAGCTAAAAGCGCACCTAGTAAATTACCAATACCACCCAGAATGATGATCGTGAAAGCTTTGACCGTGAGCCCAAAGCCCATGTAGGGGTCAACCGGAAACGACAAGGTGTACAGCACGGCGGCAACGGCCACGATCGCTGAACCAAAGGCAAATGTGGCTGCCTTCATGCGACTAGAGTGCACGCCGCAAATTTGCGCGCCAACGGAATCTTGTGTGACGGCGCGAATGGCGTTACCGAACCAAGTGCGTCGTAGAAAAAAATGCATCGCAATGGTGAGGAGTGCGATCCCTGCAAGAATCCACACTTGCGACATCGAAATAATGATCTCGCCGATTTCGAATGATTCAAAACGCAAAGGAATATTTTTTTGCGTGGGACCAGCTAGCTTGGCCGTGAGATCAGAGAGCATGAGTAGCGCACCCACCGTGACTAATACGGTACCCACAGTGGATTCAAAATGGTTGCGTTTTTCTAGTGGCTGCAACAAACCGCGATAGAACAACCAACCAAACACTACAAAGATTGGAATCAACGCCAAGATCAACCACACCGGATGCCACTGCCACGCGGCGTAAGCCAAACTCGCCGCAACGCCGCCCACGGCGAGCAAAGTTCCGTGGGCGAAGTTGAGAATCCGGACGACGCCATAAATCAGCGACAGCCCAAAGGCTACGAGGGCGTAGAGTCCGCCCAGCAGTACGCCGCCAATCAGGACCTGAATCAATACCTCAATTGGCATGCGTGGCTCCGTGCTGAAAAATCATTATTGCCAAGTGGGTGCAGGCCACTGCAGTTTGCCTGTTGCCACTTCCGGTGGCCAAACAACAAATACTTTGCCGCCTTGCATTTGAATGGCAAACGCGCCGTTGTCTGGAAACCCACGTTCATCAAACTTGATGTCACCAGCGGGTGATTTGAAGGTCCCTTTAAACAGCGCTTCTTTGACTTTTTCGCGATCCACTACACCGGCTTTTTCAATCGCCTGAATGGCGACCAAATAAGAACCGATTCGACCTAAGGTGAAAATGTAATCAAACATCGACACCCCCGAGCGCTGCAACACGCGCTCCACTAATCCATCGTAGGGACCTTTCACGCCTGGGTACCAAGGTAATTCACCGGTCATGCCTTCGACGTCTTTGTTCACTTGACGCGCCAATGAGCCAGTCAGCATGGTGTGATGCACATCCATTGCGCGCACTTTGAGTTGGCGCATTTGTTGTACCAACGGCACGGAAGGATTATCAAATGAAGCGATGTACACAATGTCTGGGCGTGCTGCACGAATCTTAGAAATGAGTGCCGTGAAATCTTTGGATTCTTGCGAGAAGGTCTCGTTACCCACAATCTTCAAGCCTTGCGCTTCGGCTTTTTTCGTCCAAAACCCAGCAATTCCTTTCATCACGGGGTTGTCGTGCACGACAAAGAAAATCGTCTTTGGTTGCGGTGAGACCGTTTTAATCATGTCGAAGTAACGTTCTGACCAACGTGGCACCACAGGAAACGGCGTGCCCCAAAAATATTGCAGTCCACGGTCGTACAAGGTCGGCGTGGCCACATTTGCCGAAATCATGGGGATTTTGTGTTTGTCGGCGAGGGGTGGCACGGGGCCTCCCATCGAGGACCAATCTGGGCCCACAAAAAAATCAACGTTATCTACGGTCGCCATACGTTCGTACAGCGACACAGCGGTTGCTGGCACACTTTGGTCGTCATAAATCACAAACTTAATCGGTATTTTTTTATTGCAGGCTTTGACCATCACACCGCCATCTTTGTTGACTTCTTCGGCAAAGACTTCGGTCATGCGACGCCATTTTTCGGCTAGCGTTGAAAACACACCGGTTTCTGAAATGGTGGTGCCGAATACAATTGGGTCGTTACATGAATTCAGTTTTGCTAGGGCATGTGTGCTGACTAAACCAGCGCTGAGTGTCATCAACAACGTGATTAGTAGCTTGGTTTGAGAGAGTTTCATCCGTTCCTCCGTCGTTTATTCAAATTTTTTTCAATGCATGGATCAGCACCTGATGCATCATTCGGCGCGAGCGGTGAATAGTCAAGATAGGTTTAATTTTTGTCTCACTATATGCAAGCATTGCGTTGCAACAATTTAAGCGTCGCTCGTGGTATGGTCGTACAGTGCATTTGCCAAACCGCGTTGGCTTCCAAACAACGCACCCGTATCTAGGAAAGACTGCTGATGAGTATTGAAGATTTATTTCGACACAACCGCGCTTGGGCCGCCGAAATGGAGCGCGAGCGGCCGGGCTTTTTTTCGCGTTTGACTGAGCAACAAACGCCCAAATACATGTGGATTGGCTGCTCAGATAGTCGCGTACCCGCCAACCAAATCACCGGTCTTGAGCCAGGTGAAGTGTTTGTGCACCGAAATGTGGCTAACTTGGTTGTGCACTCCGATCTCAATGCCTTATCCGCGATTCAATTTGCTGTCGAACTACTCAAGGTTGAGCACATCATGGTCGTGGGCCACTATGGATGTAGTGGTGTGCAGGCGGGGTTAGAAGGGCGACGTATTGGGCTGGCAGATAATTGGATACGGCATGTGCAAGACGTACGCGATCGGCATCATCACTTGTTGTCACGTATCGATGAAGGGCAACGCGCGCGTGCGCTATGCGAGCTCAATGTCATCGAACAAGTCATCAATGTGTGTGTGAGCACTGTCGTGGTTGATGCGTGGGCAAAAAATCAGCGCGTGCGCATCCACGGCTGGGCGTATGGCGTCGAAGATGGCTTATTACAAGACTTGGGTGTGACCATCGGCGCAGACGACTCGATGACAACACGTTACCAAGCGGCGTTAACCCGCGTCCAGCAAACGTATCTCGCCAGTTAGAGCGACATTTTTACCCGACTAAATGCGTTGCGCATTTCGTACACACGGACAGGAATCAGCATGATCCAACGGTTGACGAAACAACAAATCGATCAGGGCTTGCAGTCTTTGCCTGGTTGGCAACTGAGTGATGATGGGTGCGCCATCCTGCGCACCTATACGTTTGACGATTTTGCAGCTGCTTTTTCATTCATGACCTGGGTGGCGTTGCAGGCCGAAAAACATGACCATCATCCTGATTGGCGAAACGTTTACGCCCGCGTTGAGGTGTGCTTGAGCACGCACGATGCTGGTGGATTGACCGAGCGTGATTTGCGCTTGGCGCGCGCCATTGACCAAGTGGAGCCCAATTGAACTGCGCAGTGCACGTTGTACGCCGGCGTCGCGGAGGCTAATGTGGCACGCACTCGCAAACATGGCTTGCCAAACTCTGTATCGCTTCAGGCGCTATTAATTGGTGATAGCGATGCGGTGTTTCGCCAAGTGGTTGATGATTTGTTATTGCTTGCGACCGACCTACAAAGTGCGCGCTTCGCCTTAGCCGCGTTGGTCGGTGTCACGCCACCGCAATACAAAATGATGATGTACTTAGCGCGACAAGACGCACCCGAAGGCCTCGCATTGAGTGCGTTGGCGCAAGCGCTCGATGTCAGTCTGTCATTTGTGGTTGCGCAAACACGACGACTACAAAAGAAGAATTTTTTGACGTTGTCGCGCGATAAGCAAGATGCGCGCGTTGTTCGAGCCACGCTCGCGGCCAACGGTTGGCATGCGCTCAAGCGAGCCTTCCCTGCGGTGCGGCGTACGAACGACCAGTTTTTTGGTGCGCTGGCGCGTCACGAGCTCATCGAGTTAGGACGGCTCGCGGCCTTGGTCAACCGGGCGGGGGCAGGTTTACCCAATCAGGCCAAGAACTGTCTCTTATACACATCTGACGCTGCCGACGATACT
>CAWUMP010000074.1:0-9637 GCA_963923385.1 uncultured bacterium
TGGTCTCGTGGGCTCGGAGATGTGTATAAGAGACAGCCATGGGTAGCGTATCTGCTGTTGGCTGTTTACGCACGGGTTGTGATTCACCAGTGAGTAATGATTCATCGACAGATAAGAAAGCTGCATCTCGAAGCAGTGCATCAGCGGGTAGTCGATCGCCCTCGGCGATCCAAAACCAATCGCCAACCACTAACGCATCTGCGGGCAGCAGCCGCACACGACCGTCGCGAATCACACGAACCGGCGCCGTCGACAGTGCGCGCAAGGCATGTAGCGCGTGTTCCGTGCGACGCGACTGAAATAAAGTGAGCCCCATCACAATCAGCACGCACGCAAATAACACCAGGCCATCGAGTAACTGGCCCAAGGCTAGATACAAACTCGCCCCAAAAATTAACATCAAAAACATGGGCTCACGCAGCACATCGACCACGAGTAATCGGAGCCGATGGGTCGGCTCAAGTGCAAGCGCATTGGGACCATCACGACGCAAGCACTGCGTCGTTTGCGTTTGCGTTAAACCACTAAACCGCGGGGCGAAGTTCTCGTTCAAGTGGGGCTTCTTTGATCGGCAAATTAACCAGCGCAGCGATCAACGCCAACACGATGTCTGCGTACCACATGGCACTGTAATTTCCCGAAGCCTCAAGCACCAAACCACCAAGATAGGCACCTAAAAAACCACCGACTTGATGCGAAAACAGGGTTAAACCAAACAGCGTAGCCAGATAGCGCACACCAAATATTTTTCCAATCACCGCTGCAGTGGGTGGCACAGTCGCAAGCCAAGTAAACCCTAAACCAAGCGCAAAGATATAAAACGTCAGTGCCGTTTTCGGCGCGAGCAAATACAGCACGATCATGACTGCACGCGAGGCATACATGGCCGCCAAGACATACTTACTCGCGTATTTGTTAACACACGCACCGGCGTACAAGCTACCCAGAATATTCGCCGCACCAATCATCGCCAACGACCAACTCGCCACCGTGGGCGACAATCCACACAAGCCGACTTCGGTGGGTAAATGCGCAACCAAAAATGAGATGTGAAAGCCACACGTAAAAAACCCAGCATGCAACAACAAATAACTTGGGTTTTTCATGGCCTCCGAGACCGCACCACCCAAGCCACCTTGCGTGCCTGGCTGCGATACCGGTCGACCTGCAGGCGCTAATTTCGTTACCATCGGCAACGAAATTAATGTGATCAATGCAACCGACCACATGGCGCCCATCCAACCTAACCATTGAATCAATTTTTGTACGATCGGTGCAAATACAAATTGGCCAAACGATCCACCCGCATTAATGATGCCGGACGCGGTACCGCGTGACTCGGCAGGCAGCTTCTGTGACGCAGCGCCAATCAGCACAGAAAAACTGATCGTGCCTGAGCCCATCGCTGTAATTAAACCGATCGCGATCGTTAACCCCAAACCAGACTGCATCAACGGAGTGATCGCCGTTCCCAATACCACCACACCCAAGCCCGTGAGTAACACTGGACGGGGCCCATATTTATCTGCAGCAGCGCCGGCGATCGGTTGAATCGCGCCCCAAATAAACTGACTGACCGCCAGCGCAAAACTAATGGTGGCAATGCCGAGTCCGGTCGAACTATTCATCGGCCCAACATACAAACCAATGGTTTGTCGCGAGCCCATGGTGATCATCAAGATACCGGCAGCGAGCAACGTTGGAATCAATACGTCACGCTGCTTGAGAAAATTAAGCATGCCGCTCTACCTAAGGTTAGCGATGAAAATCAGCATTCACTTGCAGCGCAAGAATGAATACCCGCTACGCTGAAAAATAACCGCGAAATCTAAGCTGACTATACATCACTAATCGCATTCATACGCAGGTAAGTGACGAGTGGGCCAAGAGGAAGCTTAATCAAAAGACACGCCTTCACATCGCTGAATTAAGCTAGGCAAATCAGTCACCCCCATCTTTTCAAAAATATGCGCTCGATATTTTTTTATGGTATCGGGCAATAAACTGAGACGATGCGCTAGCGCTTTGTTGGAATATCCCTTAAGCAAATATACAAATACTTCTTTCTCCCGATTACTTAAGGTTTTATAAGACGCTAGAAGCTGCGTCCTACGATGCATCAACACGCCTTGAACCCGCGCGCGTTGCATGCCATGCGCAACCGCTGCGGACAATACATCTACTGAAAACGGCTTCCACAAAAAATCAATTGCACCTGCCTTCATGGCACTAATGATTTCCTGACTTTGACTCTCACCACTCATAAAAATAATCGGCAACGCATGTTGCGCAACCAAGTCTGACTGTTGTACATCTAAGCCACTCAACCCCGGCATTCGCATGTCTAATAGCAAAACAGCAGGAAAGCTGACCGAAGGTAAGCGCAAAAATTCACTTGCCTCACCAAACACCTCAACTCGATAGCCGAGATGTTGAAGTACATCGAATAAATGTCGACGAATATCGACATTGTCATCTACAAGATAGACTGTTTCGATTGGCGTTCCCGTTGGATAAACAGAGGCCATTACATCAGCCAGCGATTGGCACTCGAATTTCAACGCAAGCCCCACCACCCTCTTCGATTGGCAGATTTCTGGCAGTTAAATAGCCTTGCCATTGACGCAGAATCAAATTCGCTAGTGCAAGCCCCATCCCGATCCCATTGATTTTTCGTGTCTGCAGAGGTTCTGCAATTAAACGCAACATATCTTCTGGAATACCCGCCCCATTATCGACGACTTGTAAAGCCCAAAAAGGTCTTTGATGAGCACCGGAACCTAAGCTTGAGGTAATACGCAAAGTCGAGGTTGTAGATGGGCGATGCACCGACTTTAACGAATCTAAAGCGTTAGTGACCAAATTCAGCACGACACGCTCAAGCAAAATTTTATCCGCCAAGATAGCCACCGCTTCTTTTTCTAGAGCCACCTCAAAAAGAATTCCATGACGCTCGGCATCGGCACGCACAATCGGCAGGACTTCTTGTAACAAGCCGGAGACCTCTACTGGCACCAATTCATTTTGCTGCTCAGCAATTAAGGTGCGTAACGCCGCCATCGTCTTGCCAAGTTTCATGATGAGATCGGTGGCATTTTTTAAATCTTGCTGAATGGCGTCCGAAACAGACGCGGCCATTTTAAAACGCAATGACTCAAGACACAGTTGAATGGCCTGCAATGGCTGACTGACCTCGTGCACTATCGCTGTGTTGAAAACCGCCAAACTGTTCGCCGCAGAAAATCTTGAATTCAACATGACCATTTGATCACGTTGAGCAACCAAGGATTGAAGTTGCGCGGCAACAGCTTCAGCGGCACGTTGATATTCCATCGCCTGTAGCGCCTTTAATGTCGCTGTATTCTTTTCTAGCCGGGTTTTTTCTAGCACAAAACCCCAGTAGCCAAAGCTGTAACAAATCGCGGCAAGAAATATGCAAACTAAAAAAATATTTGAGAACAACTCAAAATCCAGCAACGCCACACCATGGCTACCAAAAACAGTCAATCCGGCTCTTATCGCGTGTAACACGCTGAACGTGCCAAACATACAAACCAACACAAAACATCCGCGACTTTGATACTGACGCTGCACGCGTAAACAAAGTCGGCAATTAATCAATGCCAGCCAAGAAAAAATTACTGAGTTAAACAACAGCCCCCAGGTCTTACGCAAATTCAACCAGTCTAAGCTGCTGCTAATCAGCACAAATAGCAGGGTCAAGTACACATATTCACGCCAAGGTGTTTGCGTATCCTCAAGCTCAGCCTGCATCGATGCGCGCGTAAAGAAATAGAACAAGACGGATAACGCACTGCCTGTCGTGAAGGCTAAAAACGAAGGTAATCGGTATTGAAATGCAAACAACAATGCTGTACCTGCGTATAAAGCAGCGCCCGCAAACCAAAGTTGGGACTTTTTATCGTGATGGCCATGTAACAAAAACCAGGCAAGCAAAGGCATCAACACCAAGATCATGAGCCCGAAGGCGAACAGCAAACTAATGGCTGGATGGGGGGTATGGAACATTGCGTACCTTGGAATGATCTCCGTCATTCTACTGAAGCAAGCGTTGTGCACCGCACACCGCCGTAGGTGATCCGCACCCCGAATTCGGGGTATGCAACATCCAAAGGAATCGAGAAAGTAGCGGTTTCTAAGGTACGTTGTTACATCCACGTCTATGCACAGTTCAACACCAACGCTTGAAATGTTGACCGGTCAGTTGTTGCGAGACGCGCGCGATCGATTGTCGTTTTCTGAAGAGGACATTGCCCAAAAAACTGGGATGTCTATCACGCAAATCCGCGCGTTAGAAAAAGGTGATGTGACACCTTTTCAGCGTGGTGGGAATAATTTTGAATGGCATGCGCAACTCTATGCCAAAAAAATAAACCTCACCTTACCTATGGATCGAACTTACGCAAGTGCTTCCCCGATCCTCGACAAGGCCTCGCTGAGTCATCAAGAGGGTGACTCGCCTCGGATTATCCCCGAGTCTCTTCGTAAGAAAAAAAACTAAGCGCCAACCACCCTCCAACGCGATCAAGACGCGTTCGATGCCGCTTTGATTACTTCAACACTGGTAACGGTGGCGGTCCGCCGCCTGGGACTGGCGTCCGGTCCACATTAAGGACCATCGACACCAAACCGTAATACCCATTCACACCAATTAAATCCATCACGCCCTGTTCACCAAATCGGGTTTTCACAGCCTCAAATGTCGCATCGCTCACCCCGTGCGTAGTGTGCAGTTCATGCGAAAAGTTGTAGATGGCGGTTTCATCAGCATCCATGCCTTGCGGACGACGGCCTTGAGCAAGCTCCTCAGCAATCGCCGGATTGAGTCCCGCCTTTAAGGCCAAGCGATGATGCGCCACCCATTCGTATTGCGAACCCCAATGGCGCGCAGTGATGAGAATCGCAAATTCATTTAAGCGTGCAGGTAAGGTACTTTTAAATCGAATGTACTCGCCCACCTCGCGCAACTTTTGCGCAAGCTCTGGGCTACGTAAATACACATTAAACGGAGCGCCTAACGTTTGTGCACCTGGTACCACCGCTGCACTACCTGTACCCGACACGGGTCCTGCGAGCATCGCATCCACATAGGCGCGTTGCGCTGGATTCATTTCGGTGAATGGCAGTAAACGAAAACGACGTTGATCCTCTTGCGACAGGACAGCCGCACTGCTTAAACAGAGCGCGAAACCCATCGCAATAAACAATCCAAGATGTGGCTTGCGTGATGCGTTGCGCGTGTTGCCCATGGTCACTCGATTGGATAACAGCCTGCCGATGCTCCGTCCCATTGTCGTCTCCTGATTTAAATCGCGGATCTTCTTCGCGTTTGAATGGACTGCATCTTAGATCATACGCGCGCAATCAGGCACGCTGCATACCTCGGTTCGCTACAGAGACGACGGAGCGTCGTTCGAACGCGACCGCGCCCAACGGCGTCGCAGCCACTGCGATAAATCATCCAAATAGCAATACACCACCGGCACCACCACCAAGGTCAATACCGACGACGTGATCACACCACCAATCACGGCTTGACCCATCGGGGCACGCTGTTCTGCGCCTTCACTCAGCGCAAATGCCAATGGCACCATGCCAAACACCATGGCAAGCGTGGTCATCAGAATAGGGCGTAAGCGTACACGCGCCGCAAGTAGCAATGCGTCTGCACGCGCCAAGCCTTCCTCACGCGTACCATCCGCACGCAAGAAGCCTTCACGCGATCGAATCGCAAAATCAACCAACAAAATAGCGTTTTTGGTGACTAAGCCCATCAACATCACCACACCAATAATCGAAAACATCGATAAGGTGGATCGAAACATCAACAAAGCCAATACCACGCCAATTAATGTGAGCGGTAAGGCCGTCATCAAGGCCAGCGGCTGCAAAAAACTTTTGAACTGACTGGCCAAAATCATATAAATAAAAATGATCGCCAGCGCCAACGCCGAGAGCGCATAGCCAAACGACTCCTGCATATTCTTGGTGCTACCACCAAAGACATAGCGATAACCAGGCGGTAAAGATATTTGCGACATCACTTGGCGAATGTCGTTGGAGATCTCACCCGTAGAGCGCTGATATGCATTGGCGCTGATATTCACTTCACGCAGAAGATCGCGTCGATTGATTTGATTTGGACCGACGCCCTCTTGAACGCTCGCCACCTGATTCAATCGCGATACGCGCATCGTTCCATCGCCCGCCTGCCCAATGACAAAGGGCAAACGCTGCAAATCTTCTGGCGTATTGCGCGCCATCGGTGCAAGACGCACATTCACATCATAGGTTTGATCGTCTTTGGCACGCCAATTACCAACCGTTTTCCCGGCGACCAAATTGTGTAGCTGATCACCAATACTGCCTACATTTAAACCCAGATCCAAAGCGGCATCACGGTGCACCACAATATCGAATGTGGGTTTATCCGGCTTGACGCTCGAATCCAGATCAACCAAACCAGGAATCTCGCGTAAGCGCTGCATCACCGTGCGACTTAATCGTTCGAGCTCTTTGAGGTCAGTGCCTTGTAGAGAAAATTCAATTTGTTTGTTACCGCCAACGGCATCGAGCTGCCCGACATGCGTCACCGAAATCCCAGGCACTTGCGCTAAGCGCTGGCGCACCAACGCAGCCACCGTGTCGACGCTTCGGTTGCGCAATTTGCGGTCTACAAAGCGCACATAAATACTGGTGTAAGACTTACCAATCGCGGTGCCCGTGTTGATGGTGCTTAAGGTGTAACGCACTTCAGGATACTCACGCAAGATCGCTTCGACCTGACGTGTTTTTGCCTCGGTGGCTTCAAGCGACGAACCCATCGGCGTATAAAAATTAACGGTGGTTTCAGAGTAATCAGCCTTGGGCACAAACTCTGTCCCAAGTAGAGGCACTAACACGATGGCCAATACAAACGTGGCGATTGCCAGCAACAAAGTCTTCAATCGATGCACCAACGCCCAACGCAGCGCCGCTTGATACCAAACCGCTAATTGTTCCGTGGCACGCGAAAACCATCCGGTGACGCGCCCCAAGGTGCGTGCGTATAAGTCATTGGCCCTTGCATTGTCGCGATGGATACTTGGGTCATGCCAAACGCTCGAGAGCATCGGATCGAGCGTAAAGCTAACGAACATCGAGATCATCACCGCCGCCACAATCGTGATCCCAAATTCGTGGAAAAACTTACCGATAATGCCTTCCATAAATCCAATCGGTAAAAACACAGCCACAATCGACAAGGTAGTCGCCAAGACAGCCAGTCCAATTTCTTGCGTCCCATCCATCGCCGCATGAAATGCTGACTTACCCATTTGCACATGACGCACAATGTTTTCTCGAACCACAATGGCATCATCAATTAATAAACCGACACACAAAGACAAGGCCATCAAGGTAATCATGTTGATGGTGAAACCAAACAAATTCATGAATAAAAATGTGCCGATGATCGCAATCGGCAGTGTGAGACCGGTGATCACGGTCGAGCGCCATGAATCTAAAAATAAAAATACGATCAAGATCGTGAGGAGCGCGCCCTCAATCAATGTTTGGCGTACGTTATTCACTGACACACGAATCATCCGCGAGCCGTCGTATACCGGCGCTAGACGCACGCCTGCGGGTAAACGCGGTTTCATTTCTTGCACCGCTTGATTCAATCCATCAATCACTTGGATGGTGTTTTCATCCTGCGCCTTTTGCACCGACAGCAATAAGGTTCGCTGGCCGTTGTACAAAGCAAGCGATTCGAGCTCTTGCGCACCGTCCTTGACTGTTGCAACCTGCGAGAGTCGTATCGGCGTGTTGCCACGGCGCGCCACAATAATGCGACCAAAATCTTCGGGTCGCTCCATGCGCGCTTGGAGTTGCACCACGCGATCTTGGCTCACCGAGCGCACCGAACCGACTGGAATATCTTGATTTTCAGCTTTGACGGCGGCAATCACTTGCTCCCCACTCACGCCAAGTGATTCCATGGCTGCTGGATCGAGATACAAATTAATTTCGCGCTTGGTGCCGCCCACCAGCACCACCGAGCCAACGCCACGCACGTTCTCGAGACGTTTTTTGAGTACCTGATCAGACCAGTTAGTGAGCTCCACTGCAGAAGGCACGTTGGCGCCAGCACTTTGCGTATCCGGCAAAACAGCAAGCGACCAAATCGGACGACTACCCGGATCAAACCGCAGCACCCGCGGCTCTTTCACTTCATCGCGTAATAACGGTCGCACAGCGGCGATTTTTTCGCGCACATCTTCGGCTGCTTTACGGCTGTTGATGTGTAATTGAAATTCAATAATCACCACCGAGTTGCCTTCGTAACTACGCGAACTCAGCGCGTTGATGCCGGCAATCGAATTGACTGCCTCTTCTATTTTTTTACTGACCTCAGACTCGACAATTTCAGGAGAAGCACCGGGATATTCGGTGCTAATCACCACTACCGGAAAATCTACATTCGGAAATTGATCGATTTTTAAACGCTGATAAGAAAACACCCCCAACACCACGATGGCGCACATCACCATGGTGGCAAATACTGGGTTGCGCAAACTAACCTGAGTGAACCACATGATTTATTTTGCCGGCTCGATTTGCGTCACCCGTATCGTCAAACCTTCGCGTAGCAAACCGACACTGGAGGCCAACACTTGCGCCCCTTCAGTCAGCCCGTTTACTTCCACCCAGATTTCAGCGTCAGGCTGCGACACCAACGTGCCGCGTGCACCGGTTTGCACAATGCGATGGACCACTTTCTGTGCCTCTACCAATTGCACGTAGGGCTGCGCTCGATCCGTACGCACACTGGTTAAGGGTAAGGCCAGTACGCGCACACGTTGCGTACCGAGTAGACCTTGCGCAAATAATCCTTGGCGCAATCCGGGCACCGCCTCGAGCTGTAAATACACCAACACACTGCGACTGCCTGCTTGCGTACTGGGGTTAATGCGTTGCACTTGGGCACGCACCGGTTGGGTAACACCTTCAATACTGAGCTGCGCTGATTGCCCCACACGCACCGCCACAGAATCGGCCGCGCTTAAGGTTGCTTCGAGTTCGAGTTGGCGTAAGTCGACAATTTCTAAAACCTTCGTGTCGATGGCAAGACGTTCACCCGGTTGCGCGTAGCGTGCTGAAATGACACCGCTCATCGGCGCTTTCAGCACCGAATCGTCTAATGCCTTTTGCGCCACTTCGGCCCCCGCCAAGGCAGCACGGTAAGTCGATTGCGCGGCCTTTAAATTTGACAGCGACGTATCGAGCGCTGTTTTAGAAATAAACCCCTTGTCCACCAGCGCGCGGTTGTTATCAAACTGGCGCTGTGCAATTTCAATTTGCGCGTTGGCCGCTTCAGCGGTTTCTTGCGCCTGCAACAGTCGGCGTTGATATTCCGTGGGATCAATGCGCGCCAAGATCTGTCCGGCTTGCACACGATCGCCTTCGCGCACCTGTAAGCCCATCAGTTCGCCCGCCACGCGCACCTTAATCAGGGCGCTTTGCATGGCTTTAATCGTTCCCGAAATCGGCAAGCCCTGCGTTAACTCGCGCGATTCAAGCGTCAACAAATCACTGGGCGCGAGTTCAATTTGATCTTGCACCCGTTCAGCTG
>CAWUMP010000075.1:0-9379 GCA_963923385.1 uncultured bacterium
CAGCGTCAGATGTGTATAAGAGACAGCTCGAGCACTTTGCGCTGCACCTCAAAATCTTCGCGCGTGACTAAATCTAAGCGTTCAAAACTTGCGGTGAGCAACGCTCGGATGTTTTTTTCGACATCCGCTGCAGGCGTATGCGCCAGCAGCTCTGACAAGCGCACGCTAAGTTCATCCAAAAAAGGCGGGGGCTTGAGCATGGCGGTGGGTTCTTTTGGTGGGTTGATTGCGTTGAAGCAGCCACTTTAACATTCGGTGCTAGGTTGCCTGCTGCCGGGCAATCACCCAAGTAAACAAACCATTTAAAGCACTCCGATCAAGCGTATATTTTTTCGACGCACCATCATTGTGCATCGTTGGGAAAAAACCACAGCCCTTAAAAAACTAAGCTGTTGATTTCGTTGAGTAAGCTGATCTGGCACGGCGCGTGCTCTAAAATCTAGGGGTTATTACCCCTCCGGAGATTATCTATGAAATACGCAACCAAACTCTTACTCGCTGCTGCGGTTAGCGGTTTATTCACCGCCTCGATTGCTCAGGCGCAAACCGCGCCAGCACCAGCGCCTGCTGCCGCCCCGGCCCCTTCGCCCATCACCGGCAACATGGCATTGGTGTCGAACTACCGATTCCGTGGCATCGACCAGACCTTTGGTAAGGCCGCGTTGCAAGGCGGAATCGATTTCAATGCTGAAAACGGCTTGTATGTAGGTAACTGGAATTCCAACGTGAACGAAGGCGCCGGTTACCCCGCCGGGAACTTAGAGATGGATTTCTATGGTGGGTGGAAAAAAACCTGGGGCGATCTCGGCTTGGATGTTGGTTACATCTATTACTACTACCCAGGCTCCGATGCCAACACCACCGCTGGCTCTACACTCACCAACCCTAAGAACGCAAAAACGTATAACGGCGCCATCAATAACAAAGAGGTCTACTTGGGTGGATCTTGGAAGGCGCTGTCACTCAAATACTTCCGCTCGACGGGTGACTATTTTTCACAGCCCGACACCAAAGGCTCTAGCTACCTAGACTTAACCGCCACCCATGAGTTGGGCGATGGCTGGGGTGTGGTGGGTCACTTGGGTAAATTCACCCTGAAAAACTGGAGCAAGGGTACTGACCTCACCAATGCCAATTACACCGATCTCAAACTCGGTATCACCAAAGAAGTATCGGGTTGGGTGTTGGGTGGTTCTTACATCACCACCAGTGGTAAAGGCAATTGCAATACCGCGGCAGGTTCAACCAACTCGGGTTACTACTGTTTTGCCAACCAGAGTGGCACCACAACTGGTTATAAATCAAGAAACGCGGCCAGCGGCGTAACCGTTCTTTCCGTATCCAAAACCTTCTAAGCCTTAGCCAACACGGGCGCCTCATGGCGCCCGTACTGTCAGGGGAGTGCAATGAAACAGGTCACCGCCATCATCAAACCCTTCAAGCTCGACGAAGTGCGTGAAGCACTTTCAACGATCGGCGTTCAAGGGATTACCGTTACCGAGGTTAAGGGTTTCGGCCGTCAGAAAGGTCACACGGAGTTGTATCGTGGGGCTGAGTATGTCGTCGATTTTCTTCCCAAAGTAAAAATTGAGATTGCGATCAAATCCGAGATGCTCGAACAAGTCATCGAGGCCATCGAAAAATCAGCCAACACGGGCAAGATCGGCGATGGAAAGATTTTTGTCTTTGATTTGGAAAAAGTGATCCGCATTCGCACCGGTGAAACCGATGCAGATGCACTCTGAGGGGAACATGATGAAAAAGCTGTTGACCTGTCTCGCCGTTTCCACCGCCCTGTTGTTCGGTGGTTTGGCTATTGCACAAGACAAAGCCGCTGCACCGGCCGATGCCAAAGCCGCCGTCAGCGCTCCGGCCGATGCCAAAGCTGCAGCACCTGCCGCCAAGCCGACTGATGAAGTCAAAAAGCCCAAAATCGACAAAGGCGATACCGCGTGGATGATGACCGCCACGATGTTGGTGATCCTCATGACCTTACCTGGTCTTGCGTTGTTTTATGGCGGGATGGTGCGTGCAAAAAATACGCTCTCCGTGTTGATGCAAGTGATGGTGGTGTTTTGTTTAATCGCCGTGTTGTGGGTGATTTATGGATACTCAGTCGCATTCACCGGTGGTAGCCCGTATTTCGGTGGCTTCGAAAAAATCTTCTTGCTTGGCGTTGGCGCTGAATCTCCAGCAGCCACCTTCAACAAAGAGGTCTACATCCCTGAAATTGTTTTTGCCGCATTCCAACTCACATTTGCTGGCATCACTTGCGCGTTGATTGTGGGTGCCTTTGCAGAGCGTATTAAGTTTTCAGCGGTGCTATTGTTCTGCGCGCTCTGGTTCACCTTTTCTTATCTGCCGATTGCACACATGGTTTGGTACTGGGATGGTCCAGATGCCATCACCAGCGAAGAAACTAAAAAGACGGTTGAAGCAGCTGCTGGTTGGTTGTGGGCTAAAGGTGCACTCGATTTCGCCGGCGGTACCGTGGTGCATATCAACGCAGGTGTGGCTGGTTTGATCGGATCGTATGTTGTTGGTAAGCGTATCGGTTATGGCAAAGAAGCCATGGCACCGCATAACTTACCGCTCACCATGATTGGTGCAGGTTTGTTGTGGGTGGGCTGGTTTGGTTTCAACGCAGGTTCCAACTTAGAAGCCACCGGTGCTGCTGGTATGGCCTTTATCAACACCTTGATCGCCACTGCAATCGCCACACTGTCTTGGTTGTTGATTGAAACCATTGCACGCGGCAAAGCCAGCGCCTTAGGTGGTGCTTCAGGTGCGGTCGCGGGTCTCGTCGCGATCACGCCTGCTTGCGGTTATGTTGGCGTACTTGGCGCACTCGCCATCGGTGCCATTGCTGGTGTGGTGTGTTTCTGGGGTGTTACCGGATTAAAACGCTTGCTCGGTGCGGACGATTCTCTTGATGTGTTTGGCGTACACGGCGTGGGTGGCATTGTGGGTGCAATGCTCACCGGCGTGTTTGCAGCGCCTTCACTGGGTGGCGTTGGTATTTTCAACTACATCACCAATGAAGCCGACAAAGACTACGACATGATTGCGCAACTCATCACTCAAGGGACCGGCGTTCTCACCACAATCGTCGTATCTGGTGTGGTTTCGCTGATTGCCTTTAAGTTGGTCGACCTCACCATTGGTCTGCGTGTCTCGGAAGAAGAAGAGCGCGAAGGCCTCGATGTGAGCTCACATGGCGAAGGCGCGTACCGACTGTAATTCGATCTGATTTTTAGTTCTCCGGTCTCCTCCTCCGGAATCTTTTGGGCGCCTTCGGGCGCCCTTTCTTTTTGTAGTGAGCAGATTGGTCGGTACGGTTGCGGGCAGCTTTCCTTCACGCAAGAGCTGAGGTATTGTTGCCGGCCGCACACGGTGAGTTTCGCCCACCTCCGTCCGGTCGACTTTTCTGGAGACTCTCGCAATGAAAATCCGCTTGTTTATGTTTGTCGTTGCTGCTGCGCTGTTCACCCTGAGTGGAATCACGCAAGCGCAAGAAATCACGCTCAAAGTGCACCATTTCTTGCCGCCGCCTTCTCCAGCGCATGCACGACTGATCACACCATGGTGCGAAAAAATTGCCAAAGAATCTGCTGGTAAATTGAAGTGCCAAATTTATCCAGCCATGCAACTCGGCGGTACGCCTCCGCAACTATTTGATCAAGCCAAAGATGGAGTGGCTGATATTGTTTGGACGCTACCGGGTTACACCGCAAACCGTTTTCCAACAGTTGAAGCGTTTGAACTACCGTTCATGATGACTAACCCAGAAGCCACCAGCCGTGCGCTTTGGGATTACACACAACGTTATTCAAAAAATGAATTCAAAGACGTGCATCCGATTTTGTTTCATGTGCATGGTCCTGGTGTGTTTCATATGCGCGAAAAACAAATTCGTACCTTGGCTGATTTCAAGGGCTTAAAGGTGCGCGCGCCCACGCGTCTGACCAATAAACTGATTGCGAGCATGGGAGCAACACCGGTTGGCATGCCGGTCCCGCAAGTGCCTGAGGCCTTAAACAAGGGGGTGATTGATGGCACCGTGATTCCTTGGGAAGTGGTACCCGCCATCAAGGTACATGAGATCGTGAAGTTTCATAGCGAAACCGATCCTAAATTTCCGGCGTTTTATACCTCGGTATTTATCTTTGGTATGAATCACGCCAAATACAACAGTTTGTCACCCGAGCTCAAAAAAGTGATCGACGCCAATAGTGGACCTGAAGCCTCTGCATGGGCAGGCAAAGTATTTGCGGAAGCCGATATACCAGGTCGCAAGATGGCGGAAGATCGTAAAAATACACTCTATACCATTCCGGCGAGTGAACTAGCGCTGTGGCGTAAAGCTGCAGAGCCAGTACAGATCGAGTGGATCAAAGAAGTCAATCGTCGCGATTTACCTGGCTTAGCGCTCGTCGAATCCGCACAAGCGCTCATTGCTAAATACACACGCAAGTAATTTCTAATCACCTTTACTCATTCGAGGCAGCATGAACTACGTTTTTCCTTTGTGGACGCCCCCGGCACTTTCGATTCACGGTTCAACTGATTTGTTTGCTGTACGCCGCATTTTCTGTGTCGGACGTAACTATGTAGAGCATCAAAAAGAAATGGGGGGCGATGGTCGCGAGCAACCCTTCTTTTTTCTTAAGTCTGAATTTGCCTTGGTCACAAACACTGCGGTGGTGCACTATCCCGCAAAGACCACGAACTACCATTACGAAACCGAAATGGTGGTTGCTATCGGTACGGGCGGTCGTCGTATCGCAGCCAGCGATGCAACTAAACACATCTTCGGTTATGGCGTGGGCTTAGACATGACACGTCGCGATTTACAACAAATCGGTAAAGACAAAGGCAGGCCTTGGGATTTCGGTAAAAACTTTGATGAATCTGCGCCGTGCGGAACGCTCACACCGGCTAGCAAGATTGGTCATCCAGCCAAGGGTGTAATCACCTTACAAGTCAATGGCAAGTTGCGCCAACAAGCCGATCTGTCCGAAATGATTTGGTCGGTACCAGAGCAAATTGAATATCTGTCGCAGTACTACACCCTCGAGCCGGGTGACATTATTCTTTCTGGTACACCTGCTGGCGTGGGTCCAGTCCAAGCAGGCGATGAATTAGTCGCACACATTGATGGCTTGAACGACCTACACGTAAAAATCGCACCCGCACTTTAACTCTAGCAACGACTCAACACGCTGGCGTGAGTATTCACGTCAGCGTTTTTTATTTCTGAATTTGATCTGCCGGTGTCACAAACGCATCACTAAAAAACTGATTTTCAGGTAAGCCGCACTGCGTAACAAAATCGCGTCGTGCTGCTTCCACCATCGCGGTCACACCACAGGCATACACTTGGTGTGCAGAAAGATCTGGTAAGTCTTGCATCACCGCTTGATGCACAAACCCACGACGCCCAGTCCATTCAGCGTTATCTTCTGAAATGACCGGAACGCATTGAAAATGGCTGTGCTGTGTGGCCCATTTTTGCGCTTGAGCAAGTGCGTATAAATCTGTTGGTTGACGTCCGCCCCAATATAAAACCATTGGACGTTCAACGCGCCGACGAAATAAATCTTCTAACATCGATTGCACTGGTGCAAAGCCTGTACCACTGGCGACAAACACGATCGGGCCCGGCGCTTGTTCGCGTAAATAAAACTCACCGTGAGGCAGTTCAATGTCTAGCGTTGCACCGGACTGCAGGTGCGGTAACACTTGATCTGAAAAACGTCCACCAGGTAATCGGCGAATATGTAACAGCGCACCATCAGACTGCTGAGGCGGATTGGCCATCGAAAAACTGCGTCGTGCGCCATCTTCAAGAAAAATATCGAGATACTGGCCGGCTTTAAATTTAACTTTAACGCCCGCCGGAAATCGTAATTGCAGTGCATACGCATCATCACTAAGTTGCGTCACACGATAAACCTTGGCGGTAAGTTTTCGTCTGGTATTTTGTTCGACGCGTGAAATGCCTCTGGGCACTATCACTAAATCTGAACGTGGACGCGTCTGGCAAAACAGCAAATAGCCCTCATCCGCAAACGGCGCGTCGACTTCACCTGAGCGAAGTTGTCCTCGACAATTTCCACAGGCACCGGCACGACATGAGTACGGCATTTCAAAGCCAGCGGCTTGCGCGGCATCGAGCAAGGTGGTCTGAGCGTCGCAATCAAAACGCAGATCGGTCTCTGCGACAGTAATAGTGTATGTAGTCTTCAACAGCCCATCACCGCGCGATAGGCTTTCCAAAATCCGCGCACCGAGGTTTCGGTTGCGCGGCTTTCTTGTGACTCCGCGCCGGTACCGCCCATTTCAACAATCGCGGATTCTTGTCCTGCGGCAGCGATACCACGTTGTACAAATCCACCGACGGCACCATCTTCCATAGAGACGAACCCTGCAGGGCCAATGAGATTGGCTTGCTTTAATCGGATGCGACGCATCGCTGGTGAATCGCTCACAAATCCTAGGTAAGTCCAATTGAGTTCGGTGTAATCTTTTCCGCGCGGTAACACTTGGCGTACGGCTAAACTGTTTTGTATTTGCTGTAAAACAAAGCCCGGAAACACCGAGAGAATTTGTAGCGTCACGCCATCACCAAACTCATCTTCGCCCTCGAGTAAGCTCGGGTCGGCGAGTCGATAACCTTCGTGTTCTGCGCGAATGCCTTGTGCGCTATAAGCGGCATCCGCTTTTTTTTGCGCCTCCACATCAATCGCTGACCAAGACACGTGGTGTCCACCATCTGCACTAACCAAAATGCCACCGCGTTGATTGAGACGATTTAATCGAAACGTTGTAAAAAACATATGCAGCAGGCTTGCATGATACGAGTCTTTTACATTCTCGACGTATAGCTTCCAATTGTTGGGTAAGGCTTGGGTAAACCGTCCAATAATTTGTACGGGCTGATTTAATACGCGCGCGATACGCTCACAAATTTCTTCCCCCAAATACTCCTCAAGGGTGGGCACATCGTCCGACAAGCTTGCAAAGATTAATCCGCAGAAGGTTGCTACGCGCAATTTACGTGGGCCATGTGATTGCATACAAAAATCTTTTGGCATACCCCCTTGACCGTTCACCCCATCTTTAAATGCAATGCCTTTGAGATTGCCCTGTCGGTCGTAGGTCCATGCGTGATACACGCACTGAAAATCGCGTGTGTTGCCTTCGTCTTCCAGCGCGATCAATGCACCACGATGCGCGCAGCGATTTTCAAACGCGTACAGCTCGCCATCATCATCGCGTGCTAAAACCACCGGCATGGACCCAACAAACGTCGTGCGGTAATCACCAGGTGCGGGTACCTCGGCTTCAATACCCAGAAAATTCCATACCGGGCCCTCAAATAAACGCTGTTGCTCTTGATCGACAAGTGCAGCGTCTTGATACAGCGAAAATGGGATGCGTGTCAGACCAGCATCAGGCCAAAGAGAAGTCATGTCGGGGGTTTCTGTTGTTGACATAAAAATAACGGATCCTCGATCAGTTCAACGTGACGTTGGCACTACGTATCACCTTTTGCCAGCGTGCAACTTCTTCACGCACAAATGCAGCCATTTCAGCCGCAGAGTTTCCGACTGGTTCTGCACCTTGATCGAGGTAGCGTTTTTGTACATCCGGTAGATGCAGTGCTTCGGTCGCCGCTTGATTAATGGTTTGAATGATCGCAGGTGGCGTGCCCGGTGGCGCCACCATTGCAAACCAAGCGCTCGCGATAAATCCATTTAAACCAGCTTCAGCACCGGTTGGAATTTCGGGCGCAACCGGACTACGTTTTGCGCTCGCCATACCCAGAAATTTAACTTTTCCGGCTTGTTGAAATTTCAGTGCCGCAGCAATGTTGCCAACAAAAATATCAACGCGTCCTCCCACGATATCGGTGAGCGCAGGACCTTCACCCTTGTAAGGGATATGTACTAAATCCACTCCGGCCAAACTCGCAAACATGGCCGCAGACAAATGTGAGGTTGAGCCATTACCTTGCGAGGCGTACACCACCTTCCCTGGATTGGCTTTGGCATATGCGATGAGCTCACGGATCGAATTGGCAGGGAGATCGGTGCGCGCTGTAATCACATTCGGCACAATCGCTAGCACTGTGATCGGTACAAATTTAGTCGGATCAAACGGCAGTGTGCGATACAAGCTTTGATTGATCGCTAGTGGTCCGGGTGGGCTTGAGAGCAAGGTGTAACCATCCGGATCCGCTCGATACACCGCTTCGGCGCCAATGTTGCCACCAGCACCAGCGCGGTTATCGACCACGACGGGTTGTCCCCAACGCGTGGAGAGTTTTTCGCCAACAATGCGCGCCAACACATCTGCAGAACCACCGGCCGGAAAAGGCACAATGATGCGAATGGGCTTGGTTGGCCATGCTTGCGCTATCGCGTGGCATCCCAACACGCTCAAGCCAATACTCAGTAACGCTGTGAGTAACAATCGAACTTTCATGCCCACCCCTTTTATTGTGCTGTCAGAACGCGCGATCCAAGCGAATGATACGGGCTCAGCCAAACGCTTTGGCTTGCGTTTCACGTGTGCATGCAATGGCCAATAGCGAAATAGCGATCCACACCACAAACAGCGTAAAGCCTGCTTGATAGGCCGCCGCATCGTACACACGCACCTGGCCTTGCGTTGCTCCATGCCACGAGCGGTCCAAGATCCATCCAACCAAAGGTTGTTGCAACATGGCGCCGGTCATCGATCCCATATTGGCAACGCCGCCCACCGTACCTGCAAGGGGTGCGGGAACTGATTCTTTGGCATAAGCAAACGTAATCACCATCGAACCAGACACCAAGCCGATGCTCACTAATAGCGTTAACAACAGCCAGCCAGGCAATTGCACCGGTGAATAAATTAGGCTCGACCACAGTACCAACGCGCTAATGACACACAGTAAGAAGGGCTGTTTGCGTCGTCGTAGACGATCTGACAAACCGCCAAACAAGGGGCCGCCAATGCCCCATGACAATAAAAGTACCGAACAACAAAAGGCCGCATGTGCAGGGGTATAGCCATACACCGAAACTAGATAGGGCACACCCCATAGACCACCAAACGATATGGCTGCGCCGGTCAGCCCTTGTGGAGCAAGATAAATGAACCACGTATTGCGGTAAGCAAACACCGCACGCAGGCTTTGCCAAAAGGAAGTTGTATCAGAAGGCGTGTTACTGGCCGCAACAAAATAACTTCGATAACCACGTGCCGATGGATCATCACGCACAATCCAAACGATGAGCACAGCAATCACTGCCATCACTGCGGCACAGACCAACATCACCGGACGCCAACCGTAGGTATTCACGCCCCAACGTAAAGGCACGCCGGCACA
>CAWUMP010000076.1:0-9369 GCA_963923385.1 uncultured bacterium
GGTGAAGCACTGCGACAAATCGCCGAATCCGCACCAGGTTACAGCGCCGCATTGAATGGTCGTTTTAAAGGCGGGTACATCACTCGCACCTACGGACAACCTGCACAAGGTATTCACGCTGTGCAACTTGAGCTATCAGAAATAACGTACATGAACGAAGACGCGCCGTTTGCGTTTCGTGCAGATCGCGCCACGCAAGTGCGTCCTTATCTGCAGGCCATGCTTGCGCGTTTTCTGGCCTGTGCTAAATCGTTGCCGGCACACCAAGCATCAGCGGCACCGAACGGCCAGCACGCACACGACCCACGCAAGGGTTAGCGCCAATCGCATAAGCCAATTGCGCTGGCGTATCAATACGCCACAACGCAAAATCCGCCGCTTTTCCGATCGCTAATGTGCCGTGCGAGTGATCGATACCTAATGCACGTGCGGCATGTCGTGTGATCCCTGCGAGTGCCTCTTCTGGCGTGAAACGAAACAACGTGCAGGCCATATTCATGGTGAGTAACAAAGACACCAAAGGCGAAGATCCAGGATTGTTATCGGTGGCAATCGCCATCGGTACGCCATGTTTGCGCAACGCTTCGATCGGTGGGTGTTGCGTTTCACGTAAGAAATAAAACGCTCCAGGTAACAACACTGCAACCGTCCCGGCCTTGGCCATCGCGCGCACACCCGCCTCGTTGCTGTACTCCATATGATCCGCAGACAAAGCAGCATACGCAGCAGCCAATGCAGCGCCACCTAAATCCGATAATTGATCAGCATGCAACTTCACAGGTAATCCCAACGCTTGCGCGGCTTGAAACACCCGACGCGTTTGCGCCACAGAAAAACCGATGCCCTCACAAAATGCATCCACTGCATCTGCCAAGCCCTCTTTTGCAACAGCAGGTAGTACCTCCTCGACCACCAGATCAATGTATGCATCGGCACGACCGGCGTATTCCTGCGGCAAAGCATGTGCCCCCAGAAAAGTGGTTTTGATCGTCATCTGCGCTCGTTCTTCCAAGGCACGTGCAGCGCGTAACATGCGTAGCTCTGTCTCGATATCGAGACCATAGCCCGATTTAATTTCAACCACAGTGGCACCTTCGGCACACCATTGCGTAAGACGTTGTAACGCGGTGTCGATCAAGGTCGCGGATGAGGCTTCGCGCGTTTGTCGTACCGTCGAGACAATCCCCCCACCGGCTTGTGCAATTTCCGCGTAACTCGCACCCAACAGGCGAAGCTCAAACTCAGCGGCCCGATGTCCAGCATGCACAACGTGCGTATGACAATCAATCAACCCCGGCGTTATCCAAGCACCTTGTAGATCGTGCACTTGTTTGGCCTGACGTTCTAATGCAGGGGGTAGCTGCACACGCGGCCCGATCCACGCAATACAGCCATCGCGTACGCCAATCGCCGCATCACGGATCACACCGTAAGGGGCCGCGTCAGTGGTCATCGTGGCCAGATGACCACCTAACCACAAACTATCCAATGATTTTTCTGTCTGCATACCGTTATCATACCGCCCGATGAGAACTTACTTCACTGCGCAAGCACTTTTACCCAACGGTTGGGCCAACGACGTACGCTTGGTGCTCGATCAACACGGCACCATTCAATCGCTGTCAACAAACGCCACCAGCGAAAATGCCGAACGTTTGGCGGGGCCAGTGATGCCTGGGATGCCCAATCTGCATTCACATGCGTTTCAACGTGCGATGGCTGGACTGACTGAAATTCGCGCTTCAGCAGAGGATGATTTCTGGAGCTGGCGCACCTTGATGTATCAGTTTTTAGCGCGACTCAATCCAACCCATGCAGCAGCGATCGCCGAGTTTTTATATATCGAGATGCTCAAGTGCGGTTACACCGCGGTTGCTGAGTTTCATTATGTGCATCACCAGCCTAATGGTGCGGCCTATGCCGATCCCGCAGACATGCTGCATGCCCATGTGCAAGCCGCAGCACGCGCAGGGATCGCCATCACTGCGCTACCCAGCTTGTATATGCATGGTAATTTTGGCAATCAAGCGCTTGCCGATCGACAAAAACGCTTTGCAAGCGACCCTTCCTTAATTTTGCAGATGCTCGACTCATTGCGTCCGCTACAAAAAAATAACCCCGATCTACAACTGGGCGTTTCACCGCATTCATTACGTGCAGTCGATGTGCAGCACCTCAATCAACTGGTGCACGCCGTGCATCAAATCGATCCGCAGGCACGCATCCACATGCATGTGTCAGAACAAACGCGCGAAGTGGATGATTGCTTGGCTTTTTGCGGACAACGTCCGATGCAATGGTTGCTCTCTAATGCAGCGGTCGATCAGCGTTGGTGCCTCATTCACGCAACGCACCTCACCCCCGAAGAAACCACAGCACTCGCTCAGAGCCAAGCGGTCACAGGTTTGTGTCCGACCACCGAAGGAAATTTAGGCGATGGCATTTTTCCATTCGAATCCTATCGCGCACAAAACGGTCGCTGGGGCATTGGCGGAGATAGTCACGTTTCGCGTGATCCTTTTGAAGAATTACGCTTGCTTGAATATGTACAACGGCTCATCACCCGTCGACGTAACCGCACCGTCGGTCACATAAGCCAAGCGGTGGGCACCACACTGTGGCTAGAAGCAGCGCAAGGCGGCGCACAAGCGCTTGGACGTCACAGTGGTCAATTGGCGCCAGGATACCGCGCCGATTTGTTGGTGCTCGATGCAACTCACCCCGATTTAATCGAGCGTCAAGCCGATGCCATCAGCAATGCAGCAATTTTTTCTGGGGCGACACAATGCGTGCGTGATGTCATGGTGGGAGGACGTTGGGTCATCCAGCAAGGTCATCATCAACACGAAGTCGCAGCACGCCAAGCGTACTTAACGGCGCTACGCGCGTTAATTTAACGCTGCAACTCAGGTAGGTCGCGAAACAAATCTAAGGCTTGCGGGTTGGCTAAGGCCTCTTTGTTTTTCACGCTACGACCATGCACCACATCGCGTACCGCTAATTCAACGATCTTGCCACTCTTGGTGCGCGGAATATCTGCCACTTGCACAATGCGCTCAGGCACATGGCGTGGCGTGGTGTTGGCGCGAATATGTAATTTGATTTGCTTCACCAATTGATCGTCGAGCACCAACCCATCGCGTAACTTCACAAACAGCACCACTCGCACATCGGTCGGCGCAGCCATCGGCCAGGCTTGACCAATCACCAAGGACTCAAGTACGGCATCAAGTTGCTCGACTTGTCGATAAATTTCTGCGGTTCCGATACGTACACCGCCGGGGTTAAGCACTGCATCAGAGCGCCCATGAATCACATAGCCGCCTCGCTCGGTGTGCTCGCACCAATCACCGTGACACCACACATCAGCAAAGCGCGCAAAGTACGCCGCGTGATAGCGCGAGCCATCCGGGTCATTCCAAAATCCAATCGGCATTGACGGAAATGGCACGGTACACACCAACTCACCTTTACCGGTGGGCAGCACCTGACCTTCAGGGTCAAACACCGCCACCGCCATTCCTAAGCCTGCGCATTGAATTTCTCCGCGATACACCGGTAGCAGCGGATTACCCAATACAAAACAAGAAACGATGTCGGTGCCGCCAGAAATAGAGGCTAAATTTAAATCGGACTTGATGTCGCGATATACGTAATCAAAGCCCTCGGGGCTCAATGGCGAACCTGTTGAAAACATCGCGCGCAGCGTCGATAAATGATGCGTTTCCCGTGGCTTCAAACGCAGCTTGGCTATTGCATCGATGTATTTGGCGGACGTACCAAAGTGCGTCATCCGCTCCTTGTCGGCCAAGCTAAACAACACACGTCCACGGTCCACAAAGGGTGAACCGTCATATAACAACAACGTGGCACCCGAGGCTAATCCAGACACCAACCAATTCCACATCATCCAGCCCAAGGTACTGAAGTAAAACAATCGATCGTGCGGTTTTACATCTGCATGTAAACGATGCTCCTTAAGATGTTGCAATAAGGTGCCGCCCACGCCATGCACAATGCACTTGGGTATCCCAGTGGTTCCTGAGGAGTACAAAATACAGAGCGGGTCGTTAAAGCCAACGCGCACAAAACGAATCTCTGCCGGTTTAAATCCAGACAACCACGCAGTCAATGTCACGGCATTGGTTGGCCGCATGTCGGTAGCGGTTGATGCATCATCTAATCCTGCATACGGCAACACCACCACACGTTGTACGGTAGGCAATTGCGGCAGAAACGCCGCGACGCGATCGAGGGTGCTCACGCGCCGTCCGCTTTCTAAGTGGTAGTCAGCGCAAAACAATACCTTGGGTTCAATCTGGCCAAAGCGATCCACCACGCCTTGCGCGCCAAAATCGGGCGAACACGACGACCACACCGCGCCCAACGCACTCGTGGCAAGCATCGCCGCCAATGCTTCCGGTAAATTGGGCAGGTACCCAACCACTCGATCACCGCGTTGCACGCCCTGCGCATGCAATGCTTGCGTCATGCGCGACACCAACGCATACAGCTGATCATGTGAATAACGACGCTGCACACGATCTTCACCCCAAAACACGAGGGCATCTTCGCTACCGCGTTGACGTAATAAATTTTCTGCGTAATTGAGTCGCGCATCTGGAAAAAATTGCGCGCCCGGCATTTGCGTCGCATTGACCAATGCGCGTGCGCCACGTTCGCCAATTACCCCTGCATCGTCCCAAAGCAGTGACCAAAACGCGCCAGGATCTCGGATGGTCCATGCATGTAATGACGCGTAATCCTCAAACGATTGTCCACACGCAGCGCTGGCTCGCAACATAAAGGCCTGCAGCTGCGTGGCTGTCTGTTGCGCGTGGGTGGGTGACCACAACGCCGGTGTCAGCATGCGCAAAGGGCCATTCATGAACGCAAACGCTCGCGCAAGACGGCAGGTACGCGCACCGCTTTGCCGTTGTGTGGCCCTACCCAAACCACCACGGCGCTGCCGTCGGCATACACCAGCTCGGATTCCGCAAGTCGCAATGCGTAGTACGTGGTGACCGATGAGCCACCCACTTCGCCTAAGTACACATGCACATCCACATTACCGGGATAGACCAATGGTTTACGGTAGTTGCATTGTGTACTCACCACCACGGTGGACAAACGATCGGCATCTAAGATGTCACGCATCCCATCGAGCCAGCCGATACGCGCTTGCTCCATATAGCGAAAGTAATTGACGTTGTTGACGTGACCCATCGCATCCATGTCGCCCCAGCGGATTGGGATACGTTCGACGTGCAACAAACGGCGGTCAGCCAGGGCGGCCAAAACATCTTCACGTGGGGGCATGCAGCGATTCATCTATCCAAGCGCGGGGCGCCATTATAATTGCAGCATTCACTCGTGCGAGGCACAAATGCAACGCGAAACCATGGAATATGATGTTGTCATCGTTGGTGGCGGACCGGCCGGTCTATCGGCGGCGATTCGAATCAAACAGTTGGCCCAAGCAGTCGAGCGTGAAGTCAGCGTCTGTGTGCTTGAAAAAGGCTCAGAAATTGGCGCGCACATTCTGTCTGGGGCCGTTATGGACCCACGTGCGCTCAATGAATTGATTCCTGACTGGAAGGTCAGTGGCGCGCCGCTCAATACGCCAGTCACTGAAGACCGGTTTTTGTTTCTCACTGCGAACGACGCACGCGCCACGCCCAACTGGCTTTTACCTGGTTGTTTTCAGAATCACGGCAACTATGTCATTAGCTTGGCCAACGTGACACGTTGGTTGGGTCAACAAGCCGAAGCACTGGGCGTCGAAATTTTTCCGGGCTTTGCAGCCGCCGAAGTGTTGTACGACCCCCAAGGCGCAGTGATGGGCGTCGCCACTGGCGACATGGGTGTATCGCGCAGTGGCGAACACACCGATGCGTTTCAACGCGGCATTGAATTGCACGCCCACTACACTTTATTTGCGGAGGGTTGTCGCGGTCACTTAGGACAACAACTCGAAGCCAAGTTTCAATTGCGCGACGGTGTCGATCCGCAGGTGTATGGCATCGGATTAAAAGAACTCTGGGACGTGCCCCCAGAACATCATCAACCAGGTTTAGTGGTGCACACCGCAGGCTGGCCATTATCGAGTGATACGTACGGCGGATCTTTTTTATACCACCTAGAAAATAATCAAATCGCTGTCGGCTTTGTGGTGGGATTGGGCTACACCAATCCGTATCTCTCGCCGTTTGAAGAATTTCAGCGCTATAAAACGCATCCGGCCATTCGACGTTTCCTTGAAGGTGGCAAGCGCGTTGCTTATGGTGCGCGCGCCATCGCCGCAGGCGGCATTCAATCGCTACCGAAATTAGTGTTTCGTGGTGGTGCGCTCATCGGGTGCGATGCAGGCTTTTTAAACGCCTCACGCATTAAAGGCAGTCATTGCGCGATCAAGTCTGGCATGCTCGCTGGCGAATCTGCAGTGGAAGCAATTGTCGCTGGTCGCAAACGTGATGTGTTAGCCAACTATCCGACCAATTTTCAACGCTCGTGGTTATTTGATGAGCTCTATCGCGCACGTAACTTTAAGCCTTGGATGTCAAAAGGCTTATATCTAGGCGCTGCGATGGTCGGCATCGATCAGCTGGTGTTTGGCGGAAAAGCGCCCTGGACCTTACATCATCACGCTGCCGATCACACCACCTTAAAAAAGAAAACCGACGCACAACCCATCCCCTATCCCAAACCAGATGGTGTCATTAGTTTTGATCGACTGACCTCGGTGGCGTTTTCAGCCACCAACCATGCAGAAGATCAGCCGATTCATCTCACACTGAAAAATGCATCGGTGCCGATCGAGACCAATCTCGCGCTCTATGACGCGCCCGAGCAGCGCTACTGTCCAGCTGGCGTTTACGAAATCGTGCGCGAAGCCGATGGCAATAACCCGCGCCTCCAAATCAACGCGCAAAACTGCGTGCATTGCAAAACCTGTGACATCAAAGACCCAACACAAAACATCGTGTGGGTCACACCCGAGGGTGGTGGCGGTCCGAATTATCCGAATATGTAACGCGCTTTTGGGCGATTAAAACATCGCTTCATCGAGCGCCATCACACTGGCGCCGCCCTCGGTCACCATCCGGCTGAGCGTTGGCGCCTCAACAAGGATTTGCTCAGCAAAAAACCGTGCCGAGGCAATTTTGGCCTGGTAAAAGTCGTGATCAGACTGCGCTTCGTTGAGCGCCTCGTGCGCTTTCAGTGCAGCCACTGCCATCTGCCATCCACCGGCGGTGATGCCGACTAATTTTAAGAACGGTACCGCGCCTGCAAATACATTTTTCGGTTCGTTGGCGGCTTGGGCCAAAATATAATCGACTGCCTTAGACACCGCTTGCAGTGCCGCGCGCAAATGATTGCGTATCGACACCACATCCACGCGCTCGACCGACGTCAATGTGGCATCGAGCGATTGCACATGGTTGATCCAAGCACGAATGCTTGCGCCCCCTTCACGCACAATTTTTCGGCCCAACAAATCGTTGGCTTGAATACCGGTCGTGCCTTCATAAATGGTCGTGATGCGTGCATCGCGTAAATACTGTGCCGCACCGGTTTCTTCAATAAAGCCCATCCCGCCGTGTATTTGCACGCCCAGCGAAGCCACTTCGATACCGGTTTCTGTACTCCAGGCTTTCACCACCGGAATCATCAGATCGACAAACGCGGCTTGCGTTTTGCGCACATCAGCATCTGGATGACGCTGCGCGACATCCATCGCGGCTGCCACCACATAGGCCAGCGCGCGCATTGCTTCGGTTTGCGATTTCATCAACATCAACATGCGCCGCACATCAGGATGTCGAATGATTGGTACCGTTTTAGCACCAGCCACCAAATCTTTTCCTTGCATCCGATCCCGTGCGTAATGCACAGCCCGCTGATACGCGCGTTCAGCGATCGCGACCCCTTCCATGCCCACACCAAATCGCGCGGCATTCATCATGATGAACATATAGGCGAGGCCTTTATTTTCTTCGCCCACCAAATAGCCCACTGCGTTTTCATATGACATCACTGCTGTTGGGCTGGCATGAATGCCGAGCTTATGTTCAATCGACACACAATGGGCGGAATTGCGCGCGCCCAACGAACCATCGGCATTGACCAAAAATTTCGGCACGACAAATAGCGAGATTCCTTTCACGCCCTCAGGCGCATCTGGGGTGCGCGCTAGTACCAAATGCACGATGTTGTCGGTGAGGTCGTGCTCGCCGTAGGTAATAAAAATCTTCTGACCGGTAATCAAGTAATGATCACCTTGGGGTTGCGCTTTTGTTCGGAGTAACGCGAGATCTGAACCCGCTTGTGGTTCGGTGAGGTTCATGGTGCCAGTCCATTCGCCGGTCACCATCTTGCGTAGAAACGTTTCTTTGAGCTGCGCTGAACCACACAGCAACAATGCTTCAATCGCGCCTTGCGTGAGCAATGGACACAACGAAAACGCCATGTTTGCTGAGGTCACCATTTCTGTGACCGGTGTCGAGACCACTTTGGGTAAACCCTGACCGCCCCACTCGGGGTCAATCGGCAAGGCGTTCCATCCCGCAGCGACGAATTGATCGTAGGCCGCCCGAAATCCGTCGGGCATACGCACCGTGCCAGCATCCCATTGCGCCCCCGCTTGATCGCCAGGCCAATTGAGCGGATCGAGCACACCGGCAGCAAACTTTCCTGACTCTTCGAGTACGGCGGTGACCGTATCGAGCGAGGCATCTTCACAACCTGGCAAACCTGCAATCGACTCAATATCAGCCAATGCACGCAACACAAACAACATGTCTTTGATTGGCGCAGCGTAGGTGCTCATCAGCGTCTCCTCTTCAAAAGAACAAACGCGCGGGGGACAAAAAGGAACGGCGCGTGTTGCGCCGATGCAATCAGTGAGTACGCGTTATTTATTCAACTCTGCAACCAACGCGGGTACGGCTTCAAACAAATCGCCCACTAAGCCGTAATCAGCCACCGAAAAAATTGGGGCTTCTTCATCTTTGTTAATCGCCACAATGACGCGACTGTCTTTCATCCCGGCCAAATGTTGAATCGCACCCGAGATACCAATCGCCACATACAAATCTGGCGCCACGATTTTTCCGGTTTGACCCACCTGCCAATCGTTGGGCACAAAGCCCGCATCGACCGCAGCACGTGACGCGCCCATACCGGCGCCGAGTTTGTCGGCCAGTGGCTCGAGTAGCTTGAAGTTGTCACCTGAACCCATGCCGCGTCCGCCAGACACGATGACCTTTGCAGCCGTCAACTCAGGACGCTCAGATTTAGAAACCTCACGTGACACAAAGGACGACAAACCAGCGTCGGATGCACCACCCAGTGCTTCGATAGGCGCAC
>CAWUMP010000077.1:0-9328 GCA_963923385.1 uncultured bacterium
TACACAAGGAGTATCGTCGGCAGCGTCAGATGTGTATAAGAGACAGTTGCCACATCCAGCAAGTGCACACCGGTGTATTTGGTGCTGAGATGCAGGTGCAACTCATCAACGATGGTCCGGTGACCTTTTGGTTACAGGTGAAGCCAGCGTCGCAATGACACGCAGCCATTGGAGCGGCGTGTGGCTGGTGCATCTACGCACCCGTCTGACGACACAGAGCGTTTCACCGGCTTACGTAGCAAGCGCTAGCGAAACCGCGTAAGCTCAAGTGCGTGTGTGGCCACGTTGCGCCGCCACTGACAGTGCGCCACGCATTGTCGAGCGCGCCGTGGTGATTGGCGCCCCCTTCATTTTTATTTGTCGAATGATTTGCTTTGTATGACCACCCCCCAGTTCGATCAATTTGTTGGTACCAAGCCTGTCGAGGAGCGACATCGCTTTGACGAAGCGGCATTGGCAGCGTGGATGCGCACGCACGTATCAACGTTTCGTGGTGCCTTACAGGTGGAGCAATTTAAGGGCGGGCAATCGAATCCAACGTATCGCTTAACTGCCGAAGGCCAGCACTACGTATTACGGCGTAAACCCCCGGGAAAGTTATTACCTTCTGCGCATGCGGTGGATCGCGAATACAAAGTGATTTCTGCTTTGCATCGCGCCGGTTTTCCGGTCGCACAAGCCCACGCGTTGTGCGAAGACACCGCGGTGATTGGCACCGCCTTTTACGTGATGGATTGTGTAGAGGGGCGAGTGATGTGGGACCAGTCTTTGCCTGGCATGTCAGCGGCTGAACGTCAGGCAATTTGGGATGAGCTCAATCGCGTGATGGCGCAACTACATTCGCTAGATTACCGCGCGATTGGCTTGGCCGATTTTGGAAAAGAAGGTAGTTATCTTGAACGGCAGATCGGTCGCTGGAGTAAACAATATTTAGCCTCCGTGACTGAACCGATCCCCGCCATGGATCAACTGATTGCGTGGTTGCCCAACAACATTCCTGTTTCAAACGAAACCACCATCGTGCATGGCGACTATCGATTGGATAACACCATCTTTCATCCCACTGAGCCGCGCATACTTGCGGTGCTGGATTGGGAGTTGTCCACGCTCGGTGATCCGATGGCCGATTTTGCGTATCACTGCATGAGTTGGCATATTCCGCCAGGCCAATTTCGTGGCATTGCTGGGTTGGATCACGCAGCGCTTGGCATACCCACTGAGCGTGAATACATTCAACGGTATTGTCAGCGCACGGGTCGCACGCAAATTAGCGAATCAGTTTGGGATTTTTATATGGCCTACAACTTGTTTCGGATTGCGGCAATCTTGCAAGGCATTATGAAGCGCGTGGTCGATGGCACGGCGGCGAGTGCACACGCCGTTGATGCTGGTCAGCGTGCAAAACCCATGGCTGAATTGGGTTGGCAACAAGTCGAAAAAATTCTGAAACGCGCAAATTAAGCGTCAACATCATTTACGCCACTACATCAATCACGCGTCAACATAATTAACGCATCTGGTCAGGAGAAAAGTATGGACTTTGAATACTCAGAACGTACCCAAGCGCTGCGCGAAAAATTGCTCGATTTTATGCAAACGCATATTTATCCGAATGAGCCAAAGTATTACGCGCATGTGCATAGTGATCAGCGTTGGGAGCCGGTGCCAATCATTGAGGAACTTAAACCGAAGGCGCGCGCCGCAGGCTTATGGAATCTCTTTTTGCCACGCTCGCCACGCGCACCGAACGGTGGTTTGTCGAATTTAGATTACGCACCGCTGTGCGAAATCATGGGGCGTGTGAGTTGGGCCCCCGAAGTCTTTAATTGTTCAGCGCCAGATACCGGCAACATGGAAACCTTTGAGCGCTACGGCACCGAAGAACATAAGCGCCAATGGCTCGATCCACTACTTGAAGGCAAAATTCGTTCGGCATTTTTAATGACGGAGCCCGATGTGGCGAGCTCCGATGCCACCAACATTCAGTGCCGCATTAAACGTGAGGGAGATCACTACGTCATTAACGGACGTAAATGGTGGTCCTCAGGTGCAGGCGATTCACGCTGCAAGATTTATATCTTGATGGGTAAAACCGATCCGGATAACACGTCGCGACACGCACAACAATCGATGATCTTGGTGCCTGCTGACACCCCGGGCGTAAAAATCTTGCGTTACTTGCCGGTGTTTGGTTACGACGATGCGCCGCACGGGCACATGGAAATTGAGCTTAAAGACGTGAGGGTGCCGGCCAGCAACATCTTGCTTGGTGAAGGTCGCGGTTTTGAAATTGCTCAAGGTCGGTTGGGACCAGGACGTATTCACCATTGCATGCGTTTGATTGGACAAGCCGAACGCGCGCTCGAGAAGATGTGTAAACGTGCCACCCAGCGAGTGGCGTTTGGTCGTAGCGTGGCAGAGCAAGGTGTGACGCGCGAGCGTATTGCAGAGGCGCGCATCATGATCGATTCAGCGCGTTTGATGGTCTTGCATGCTGCTTGGAAGATGGATAAGTCCGGCAACAAGGTGGCGAAAAAAGATATCGCAATGATTAAAGTGCTTGCCCCGACCATGGCCTGTCAGGTGATCGACTGGGCGATGCAGGTGCACGGCGGTGGCGCAGTGAGTGATGATTTTGGTTTGTCGTTCGCCTACGCCCATGCACGTACCTTGCGCTTTGCCGATGGCCCGGATGAAGTGCATCGCAATGCCATTGCGAAATTAGAGATCGCTGAACAAACCACACTGGCTGAAGCACTCGCGCAACGACGCGCTTAATTTTTTAAGGTGAGATCGATGACAATTAAACTGTGTGGGTTTCGTATCAGCAATTATCACAACAAAGTGCGTTTGGTATTGCTGGAAAAAGGAATTGCGCATGTAGAAGACGCGCATGTGATGCCATCACAAAAACCAGAATTTTTGGCGCGCTCCCCCTTGGGGAAGGTGCCTTTTTTAGAGGTCGATGGCCAAGTGCTGACCGAGTCGCAAGTCATTTGCGATTATCTTGAGGACGCATTTCCGGAGCATCCGCTCTACCCAGCAGACCCGTTGGCGAAGGCGCGCGTGCGCGAACTGATTACCTACATCGAACTACATCTTGAGTTGGTGGCGCGGCGTTTGTATGGCGCAGTGTTTTTTGGCGGCGAGTTAAATCAAGACGTGCGTGCGGAGGTTGAACGCGATCTAGCCAAAGGATTGCGCGGTTTTCAGCAGCTGGTGAAGTTCAGCCCGTTTATTGCTGGTGATCAACTCACGATTGCGGACTGTTCGGCGTTTGTGAATTTGCCGCTCATCTCAATGGCCACGCGCTCGGTATATGGCAAGGGCCTATTTGAAACCGTGCCACAAGTGAAGCCCTACCTCATCATGTTGGGTGAGCGTGCAGCGTTTGCGCAAGTTTCAGCGGACCGTAAAGCAGCGGCAGATGCCGCGGCAGCAGCGAAAAAGAAATCGTCTTAAGTCGGCACGGCGGTATTGCGCGCATCCACTGTTGTTGCTGGGTTGGCTACAGCGAACGTTGAACCGCCTGGGCAATGTGCGCGACGGTGCTGAGGGCGGCATCACTGGTGAGAATGCTGGGGCCAAAGCGCACGATATCGCCACGCGCATCGCAACGCACGCCGCGTTGTTGCATCGACTGTGCAAATGCCGATGCTTGCGCATGGTGTAGTGTCACAAACGCACCATGATCGGCTTGTCCACCGCGCGCGTTTAATCCGCTTTCTTTGAATAATCCAACCAAGCGCTGCTGTTGCTGTGTGTTGTAAGTGCGCAGCCGCGAGACACCCATCGCTAAGGTGAACTCTAGTCCGGCCAGTGATTGATAAGCGGGCAACATCGCAGGAGTGGATTCATGCCAGGCTTGTCCGCCCGCAGCAAACGTGGGTGTCTCGGTGCGCTGATACGCTAAGCGATCTGCCTTGGCATACCAACCCGTGTCTAGGGTACGCAGCGCGTGGTGGTTTTTGTGCACATATAGCCAACATGCACCGGGCCCGCCGCGCAGATACTTGTATGCGCCACCCACTGCAAAATCGGCGCGCAATGCTTGCACGTCTAAAGGAAGCGCCCCAGCATGATGGTAGGTATCGATCAGTACTTTTGCCCCATGCTGCTGCGCGTGTGCAATGACTGCAGCGAGCTGCGGTAGTACCTGAGCTGTACGAAACAAGACGCTAGAGAGCACCACCAAATCGGTGCCTGCGCGCATGCCTGCGATCAGATCCTCAACCACATAGCGCGCGTCGGCACGATGCGCATCACGCGGCGCAATTTGCGTTAAGTGTATGCGTCCACGCTGTTGATACACGCGCAAAATAAAATCGAGAGAATCAAATTCATCTTGCGTGCTGACCACGCGTAGCGCTGCACCAGATGTGGGTTCGAGCGCATTGAGCACCGCGCGCAGCCCTTGCCCCGCCGAACTTTTCGGTAGGATGCAATCGCCATCGGGTGCATGAATGAGTTGAGCAATCAATGCATTCACGTGCGTTTGTGTGGCGTGCCACGCAGACCAAGCGCTGACCGGATCGGCATACCAGCTGCTCAGTCCTCGTGTGATGTCATCGGCGGTGCGATCTAATGGGCGGCCCAGCGAATGATTACCCAGATCGATCTGCGTACCTTGTTGCGACAGCGTACGAGAAAACAGTGGCCAGACGTGCGTTTTTAGAGCGCTGGCGTTGAACGGACCAGAACCCAACGCGGCTACTGCGCGGTGAATCGATGTGTCGCTGCTCGGTGTTGTAGACATGAAAGAGAGGCTACAGCGCCAGCGGATTGCGTGGAGCGTGTTCTTGCATCACATCTTCAAGACGCGCGGCGATCGCGCCTTTAATTTTAGGATGCGTGAGAATCCAGAAACGGTTATCACGTACCGCCTCGAGTACATGCTGGGCGATGTCATCTGCGCTGCGTTTGCCTGAGCGTACGGCCTGCTGCAGCATCGCTTCGCGTGCTTTTGTTTCAGCAGATTGTTCGGCGGGGGGCGTGTGTAAATCGACGGGTCGGTTGCGAGCTGAATTGGCAATCCCTGTCGGCACATAGGCTGGACATAGCACCGAACACCCGACGTTGGACTGACGGGCGGCGAGATCATGAAACAAGGTTTCGGTGAGCGACACCACGGCATGCTTTGACACGTTGTAGGCACCCATTCCAGGCGGATTGATTAAGCCAGCGACTGAGGCCGTGTTCACAATATGCCCTTCGTTTTGTTCAAGCAACATTGGGGTGAAGGCACGTACGCCATGAATGACGCCCCACAAGTTGACACCCAAGATCCATTGCCAATCGGCAAGGGTGTTTTCCCACACAGGACCCAGCGGAGAAACGCCAGCGTTATTGCAGACCAAATGCACCCGACCAAAATGCGCTCGCACCGCGTGCGCAAACTGCTCTACTTGTGTGGCCTGCGCAACATCGGTCTGTATTGCAATGACATCGTCGCTGAGTTCGCGGAGTTCGTTGAGCGTGTGTTGTAGTGCGGGTGCTTCGATATCGGCAATTGCGACACGCATACCGGCTTGCAGACACGCCCGTGCCATTGCACGCCCCAAGCCGCTGGCGCCACCGGTGATCGCGGCGACTTTACCTTGCAAATGTCTCATTGGCTTTTGCATCGAGTTGCTCAAGATAGCGTACGGGGCCACCACGAAAGGGGGCAAAGCCCGTGCCAAAAATTAACCCGGCATCTAACAAATCACGATCAGCAATGACACCTTCTTTGAGTACTGCACGGACTTGATTGAAGTACGGCTCGAGCATCGATTCAGCCAGTCCTTGCGGAATGAAATGTGCGCGCGTTTTTTGGGGCTTATCGTTTACATACAGATAAAAACCACGGCCGGTTTTTTTGCCTAAGCGACCGAGCGCCACTTGTTCGGCAAGCTTTCTCGGGATGCGTGGAATCGCTTGTTCGGGTGCGTTATCGACCAGACGCATACCCGCAGAAAGACAAATATCTAGCCCAACCGTGTCGGCTAATTCAATGGGTCCCATGGGCATGCCAAATTGCACCATCGCGGTATCGAGTGTTTCGGGGCGATAACCTTGGTCGAGAAGAATAAATGCTTGTTGTAAATATGGACCAAGCACCCGATTGACTAAAAAGCCTGGCGCATCACTCACCGGTAAAGGCAATTTTTCCAAGGTGTGCACAAACGCCATGGCCTGTGCGCTCAGCGCCGGATCGGTGTTGAGTTGCGTCACGACTTCAACCAGCTGCATTTGAATGACGGGGTTAAAAAAATGTAGACCAATTAATCGTGTCGGTTGGGGTAAGAGGGCTGCAATGTCACGCAAGCGTAAGCTCGATGTGTTGGTCGCTAAGATCGCGTTGGGCCGAGCGATTTTTTCTAACTGCCCAAACAGCGTGCGTTTGGCAGCAAGATTTTCAATGATTGCTTCAATGATGATGTCAGCACGCGCAATGCCGCTGCCAGATGGATCGGGGATGAGTCGATCGAGTACAGCGCGTTCAGCCAACGGATTGCCTAAGCGTTGTTTGAATATTTGCGCAGCCTGTGTGATGGCCGGTGCGATGCGTTCGGGCGCGGTGTCTTGTAACGTGACACGGTGACCGCGTAACGCACATAACGCCGCGATTTCTCCGCCCATCACCCCTGCGCCGATGATGTGTACGTGTTTGACCTGACTCGGTGTTGATTTGGCCAACCCTTTTAAACGCTCTTGTAAAAAATAGATGCGTAAAAGATTTTTGGTGGTGGGGTGATCAAACAACGATTGCACCGAATAGTTTGCTTTAGCTGGCGCGCGTAACGCATTACCCTCATGGCGTTGCCATAAGTCCAAGATGGCGTACGGTGCAGGGTATTGCGCACGTGAACCGCGTGCCGAGATTTGATAGCGCGCGCGAGCGGTGACTAACCAACGCAATGGCCCTAACAACAGACGTTGAACAAGCGGTCGGCATTTTCTTGTCGGCGCACGAAGTGTGAGTTGACGCGCGGTGTTTTCGAGTACACGTTGCGGCGCCAGTTGATCAACCAAGCCCAATTGTTTGGCGCGCTTGGCATTGATGGTGCGCCCGGTAAGCATCAATTGAAACGCAGCAAGCGGACCAATCAAGCGAGGCAACCATTGCATGCCATGCCACGCAGGGACAAGACCGAGCATGACCTCTGGAAAGGCAAAGCGCGTGTGTAAATCATCAAGCGCGACGCGGTAACGGCAGGCCAGCGCCAACTCCAGTCCGCCACCGATGCAAAAGCCGTGAATCATCGCGGTGGTTGGAAAAGGTAACGCGGCGAGTTGGGCAAATGTTTTCCAACCTAAATCAATAAAAGCCATGACCTCTTCGATGCGAGAAAAGCGCGTCAAGGTGTCTAAATCTGCGCCCGCAATAAATTGCGCTTTGCTTGAGAAAATAATTAACCCACGTGGCCGTAGTTGGGAAATTTCTTGCAGCGCATGGGCCAGTTCATCTAATGCAAGCGCACAAAGCGTGTTGGTTTGGCTGTCCTTTTTGTCAAAGCAAAGCCAGACCAAGCCTTGCTCATCTTGGTGATAGCGCCAATGGAGGAGGGTGAGCGGCATGGGCGTAGCGTTGCGCATATCGATCTCGTGGTTGGTATTCATAGGGCCTCGATCAGCATTGCACCGCCTAGGCCACCACCAATGCAAATGGCCGCGACGCCGCGTTTGCCACCGGTGCGTTTTAGAACATGCAAAAGATGTAACACGATGCGTGTGCCCGATGCACCTACTGGATGACCTAAGGCAATCGCGCCACCATCCACATTGAGTTTTTCTGGGTCGATTTCACCAAAGGCTTGCGTCAAACCAAGCTGCGTTTGGCAGTAGGTCTCATCACGCCATGCAGCCAAACAGCCGAGCACTTGTGCTGCGAAGGCTTCGTTGATTTCCCATGCATCGATATCGTTGAGCGTGAGGCCGTGGCGCACTAACATCGGCGTCGCTGCATGGACCGGACCCAAGCCCATCTGCGCGGGGTCGAGTCCAGCCCAATGCACATCAACAATGCGGCCAATGGGTGTCAGTTGGTGATTTTTTACGGCGTGTCTATCGGCAAGTAACAACCACGCAGCCCCGTCTGTAATTTGCGAAGAATTACCCGCCGTGATGTTGCCGACGTGTCGATCAAAAAATGGCGGTAATGCAGCGAGTTGCTCGAGCTGTAATTCGCGGCGTACCCCGTTATCCGAGGTAAATGTTTGACCATCTAACGTATAAAGTGCTTCGATTTCGCCACCTCCAGTTTTTAATCGTCCGGCCTCTTGCGCCGCGGCTGCACGGGCATGACTTTGCAGTGCATAGGTGTCCATGGCTTTACGGTGGATGCCAAAACGATACGCGAGGTTTTCCGCTGTTTGTCCCATCATTAAACCCACGCTTGGGTCGGTCAGACCGCGCATGAGACTGACGATGGGTTTAAACGCTTGCTGGGGTTGTAGACGCAACAGTGCTTGCGCTTTTTGTAGCGGGCCACGCGCTTGCGCCATGCGTGCAAACCAATTGACCATACGATGGTTATATAAAAGTGGTGCGCGCGAGAGCGCATCGACACCGCCAGCCAACACTAAGTGTGAACGGCCGGATAATAAGTTCGCGGCCGCTGAATCGATGGCTTGCATGCCTGAGGCGCAGTTGCGCATCACCGTCCAGCCAGGAACGCGATGACCACAGCCCATGCGTAAGGCAACGACACGCCCGATATTGACTTCATCCACCGAGGGGCTTGCACAACCCAGAATCACTTCGTCAAGTTGATCGGGCATAAAGCGTTGGCGCATCAACAACGCGCGTCCCGGCTGCATCGCCAAATCCGCTGCAGAAAATGGTCCGGGTTGATGGCGCGCTTTTAAAAAGGGCGACCGCGCACCATCAATAATGTAAATCGGTTGTCTCATCTTCAATCCGTCGGAGCAGCTGGGTTGGTGGCTTGTCAAGCGTGGCATGTCGCTGCATGCAGCACCCTTCTTGCGCGTGATAGAGGATAATCTCTAATTATGCATGCCCATTCCAGCACGAGTCACTTACCTACGACGACCGGTCACCCCACGCACCGCACCGCTTGGAGTACGTTGCGCAGCTTACTGCCCTATGTCTGGGAATATCGCTGGCGCGTTGCGTTAGCTTTAATACTGTTGGTGGCGGCAAAGCTTGCTAACGTGGGCGTCCCACTGTTGATGAAGTCGATTGTCGATGACTTGGATCCGCGCCATGCGGTCTTACTCGTCCCAACGGCCTTACTCGCCGCGTATGGTGCTTTGCGCTTTTCAACGACCTTATTTGCTGAGTTACGTGACGTTGTGTTTATTCGCGTCACGCAGCGTGCGATTCG
>CAWUMP010000078.1:0-9201 GCA_963923385.1 uncultured bacterium
AGTCCTCGGGGAGGGATGCCAAACCTGCAATCTCTTGCCTCGTGACAAGGAGGACATGTACAGGCGCCTCGGGCACGATGTCCCGAAACGCGACAATATGCTCATCCTCATACACAATCTCGCCCGGGATTTCCCGGTTGATGATCTTCGTAAACAGCGTCGACATTCCTTGGAACCTACCCCGGAATCGTTCAAAAGCACCTTTTCATCGCAGATCGCTGTCAGATCGGACCGCCAAGGGGTAAATTGCCTGCTATGTCTCAGGACATATTCAATCGCGTAAAGAAGGTCACTGTCGAGCAACTCGGCGTGAAGGAAGAAGAGGTCGTCGAGTCAGCATCGTTCCAAGAGGATCTGGGCGCTGATTCGCTGGACACCGTCGAGTTAGTGATGGCGCTTGAAGAAGAATTTGAAACTGAAATTCCTGACGAAGAAGCCGAAAAAATCACCACGGTTCAGCAAGCCATCGACTTCGTGACTTCACACAAGAAGTAATTTTTTGCAGCGACAGGGAGACGCCAAGTGACTCGACGTCGCGTCGTCGTAACCGGATTGGGTGCGGTGTGTCCAGTGGGCAACACCGTCTCGGAAGCTTGGACAAACTTATTGGCTGGCCGCTCAGGAATTGGTCCGGTCACGCGGTTTGATGTGTCCCAATATGCTTGCCGAATTGCGGGTGAAGTCAAAGGCTTTGATGTCACCCAATACATGCAAGCCAAAGAAGCGCGCCATATGGATACGTTTATCCATTACGGTATTGCTGCGGGTATACAAGCTTGGCAAGACTGCGGGCTCACACTCACCGAGGCAAACGCAGAACGAATCGGTGTGAATGTGGGTTCGGGCATCGGTGGTCTACCGATGATCGAACATACCCATGCAGAATTAACGGCAAAAGGTCCACGTCGGATCTCGCCTTTTTTTGTGCCTGCGTCAATTATCAATCTTATCTCTGGGCATCTCTCCATCATGCTTGGCATGAAGGGGCCCAACATTGCTGTGGTCACCGCTTGCACTACGGGTCTACATGCCATCGGTTTAGCTGCGCGTATCATTGAATACGGCGACGCCGATGTGATGCTTGCAGGCGGTGCAGAGTCGACGATTTCACCGTTAGGTATCGGCGGTTTTGCCGCGGCGCGTGCGGTGTCAACGCGAAACGATGATCCTGCAACAGCGAGTCGTCCATGGGACAAAGACCGTGATGGCTTTGTGTTGGGTGAAGGTTCCGGTGTGCTCGTCCTTGAAGAATACGAACATGCCAAAGCGCGCGGTGCGCGAATCTACTGCGAATTAGCTGGCTTTGGTATGAGTGCCGACGCTTTTCACATGACCGCACCAAACGTTGAAGGACCAGAGCGCTGCATGTCACTGGCGCTTAAAAATGCACGCTTGTCGCCCGATCAAATTCAGTATCTCAACGCCCACGGTACATCGACACCCTTAGGCGATAAAAACGAGACCGATGCCATCAAGGCCACCTTTGGTGCGCACGCCAACAAGCTCGTAGTGAATTCAACCAAATCGATGACTGGTCATTTGCTCGGCGGCGCCGGCGGGATCGAATCAGTCTTTACCGCGCTGGCTGTGCATCATCAAATCTCTCCGCCTACGATTAACATCTTCAATCAAGATCCAGAATGCGATCTGGACTACTGCGCCAACACAGCACGTGAGATGCGCATCGATGCTGCACTGAAGAATAACTTCGGTTTTGGTGGCACCAACGGTTCACTGGTGTTCGCACGCATTTGAATCCAGCGTCCTGCGGGGTGATGACATTGCGTGCATCGAGATGGCTGCACCGTTTCGTTCTCGTGACGCATGCACTTGCTGGCGTTGCCGTGGCCTGTACGTTTGTTTGGCCTTGGGGGCCGATCGCTGGATTGGCTGGCGCTCTCAGTGGCTTATGGGTGGCGCGTCGCCAAATTAGTCAGGCTGCTGAATTACAGATCGCTCTTTTTAATGACCGAACCATTCAACTCAATGGCCATCCCGCGCAATTACAGCGTGCTTGGGTCACAAGTTGGTGCGTGGTTTTATACCTGCAGCACAATCTCAGACAGACGTTAGTGATAGCCGCTGATTGCCTTGATGCCGAGTCGTTTCGGCGTCTACGGCGTTGGGCGTGTTGGGGACGTGTTTCGCAAACCGGCACTTGGGTTGAGAACTAATGGCGATGGCCTGTGTCCACACAACGGTACGGTGTATTGCCCGCAGGATCAATCGAGGTTGGTCTTGCCATGACTGATCGCGACATTGATCAGCAGCTGGTCACTCGAGCGCAGGCTGGAGATAAAAAAGCGTTCGACTTACTGGTGGTCAAGTATCACCGCAAACTGGGACGATTGCTCTCTCGCTTGATCAAAGATCCAGCAGAGGTCGAGGATGTGACACAGGAGGCGTTCATTAAAGCGTATCGCGCATTGGCAAACTTTCGAGGTGACAGTGCTTTCTATACTTGGCTGTATCGGATTGGTATCAATACGGCAAAAAATTATTTGGTTTCGCAAGGACGCCGCGTACCAACTTCAACCGCCATGGATGCTGATGAAGCCGAGGGTTTATCCGAGGCAGAGTTGTTGCAAGAAAGCTCCACCCCCGAAAGTTTATTGTTGAGCAAAGAACTCGGCGAAGCGGTCAACAGTGCCATGTTGTCTCTGCCTGAAGAACTGCGTACAGCCATTCAGTTACGAGAGCTTGAAGCGATGAGTTACGAAGACATTGCGGTGATGATGGATTGCCCGATTGGGACAGTGCGCTCGCGTATTTTTCGTGCACGCGAAGCCATTTCCGAACAACTGCGTCCGTTGTTAGACGCTCGCAAGGATAAAAGGTGGTGAGATGAAACCAGCAATTTCCGCGTTGATGGATGATGGTGCAGAAGCCTCGCAACACCAAGTTGCGTTACGCGCCTTAGAGGGGAACCCTGAAGCACAAGAAATTTGGGCGCGTTACCACCTCATCCGCGACGCGATGCAAGACACGGCCTCACTCTCTGAAGGATTTTGTGCGCGGGTTTCAGCGCGTATTGCAGCAGAACCGACGGTGCTTGCACCGCAAGCATCGCATCTCAAGTCAACCCAACCCAAGTGGATTGGCAAATCGATGCTGGCGGCGAGTGTTGTAGCAGCCGGTTTTGTTGCGTGGTCAATTCTTGCACCGTTCGTGGATTGGAATCGTGCGGTAACCAGCGTCGCGCACGCTCCCGCGGATCTTGAAGCGTCTGCAGTGGCAGTGCCGATGACCAGCGCAGTGAATGAGTATTTAATGGCACACCATGCCTACGCTGCACGCGGTGGTTTACAAGGTGTCGCACCGTACGTACGAACGGTATCCACCAACACTGAGTCACGTCGATGAGAGGGCTTGCCTGCGCCCTGGTGTTGTTTGCTAGCTGCGCGCAAGCAGAAGCGCCCATGGTCGATGCCAATAGTTGGCTTAAGCGCATACAACACGCGGCACAGCGTCTAAGTTACACCGGCACCTTTGTGTTTCGACAAGGCGAACGCAATGAAACTTCACGTATCACACGCATCATCGATGAATCTGGCGATCACGAACACCTCGAAGTCTTAGATGGTCAGCCTCGCGAAGTGATTCGTCATGGCGAAGAAGTCCGTTGTTATTTGCCCGAGCGAAAAGTCATCCTCGTTGAGCGCCGGACCGGACAACGTAGTTTTCCAGCACTACTGCCAACGCACACAACCCATCTCAATGAACTGTATAGCCTCAGTCTAGGTGAGTCTGCACGCATTGCGGGCTTTGAAACCCAGTCGGTGTTACTTACGCCCAAAGATGATTTGCGCTATGGCTACAAACTGTGGGCTGATAAGTCGACTGGAATGTTGTTAAAGGCGCGCATTCTGAATGAACGTAACGAAACGCTGGAAGAGTTTTCTTTTACCCATTTACGCATAGGCGGAGAAATTCGACGCGAATTATTACTACCTCGCGTTGCGATGCGTGGTGCGGCGTGGCATGTAGAACAGGCACTCATCAAACAAACGCGTCTTGCTGATGCAGGCTGGCAAATTAAAGCGAGCCTGCCTGGTTTTGAACGTATCGTTGAAGTGAAACGTCAGCGTCGGGATGCAGCATCCATCGGACAAATTGTTTTTTCAGACGGGATGTCAGCCGTGTCGGTGTTTATCGAACCCACGGCGGGGCGCCAAGAAGCGCTGCGCAGTGGCCTATCCACGATGGGCGCCATGAACTCCTACACCCGCGAGCTCGGTGATCACGTGATTACCGTACTCGGGGAAGTGCCTGTAGCGAACGTACGCCGCATCGGTAATGCCGTCGAATTCAGTCGTCAACCCTAAGCTTTCTTGTCGAGCGCCTACATGAAAATTTATCGCCACGTCTTCGCTGCTGTATTTGTCATCTATGGGTTATTTACGTTGAACGTCTGTTGGGCGCAACGTGAACTTCCTGACTTTACCGAGCTCGTCGAAAAACAAGGGGCGGCCGTCGTCAATATCAGCACCACGCAAGCGGTGAAGCGGCAAAACATTCTGCAAATGCCGCAAATCGATGAAGACGATCCGCTCTATGATCTGTTCCGCCGCTTTTTACCCCGTCCACCCGGCGCAGCACCGGGCCAACGCGCACCAGAGCGGGCGCCTGAATCGCGATCGCTCGGCTCCGGTTTTGTGATTAGTGCCGACGGTTACATTCTGACGAACGCGCATGTCATCGACGGCGCCGATGAAATTACCGTGCGCTTTAACGATAAACGTGAATTCAAAGCACGCACGATTGGAACGGATAAACGTTCTGACGTTGCGTTGATCAAAATTGAAGCAACTGGATTAGCGACCGTTCGATTAGGCGATCCTACGCGCTTAAAAGTGGGGGAATGGGTACTCGCGATTGGTTCGCCATTTGGATTTGAAAATAGCGTGACCGCAGGAATTGTGAGTGCCAAAGGACGTTCATTGCCGCAGGAAAACTTTGTGCCATTTATTCAAACCGACGTGGCGATTAATCCAGGTAACTCGGGGGGGCCGCTATTCAATATGCGCGGTGAAGTGGTGGGGATCAATTCGCAAATCTACAGCCGCACAGGTGGGTTTATGGGCCTGTCATTTGCTATTCCCATTGATGTGGCCATGGATGTGCAAGGGCAATTGCGCAGCAAAGGCAAAGTCTCGCGCGGGCGGATTGGTGTTGTGATTCAAGAGGTCACACGAGAGCTTGCAGATTCATTTGGTCTACCCAAGCCTGCGGGTGCATTGGTTAATCAAGTAGAACGGGCAAGCCCAGCAGACAAGGCAGGCATTGAAGCCCTGGATGTGATCTTAAAGTTTGATGGAAAGCCCATCGAATCGTCGAGCGATTTACCGCGCATTGTGGGTGCGACTCGCCCTGGCGCCAGCGTTCCGGTGGTTATTTTGCGCAAAGGGTCGCAACGTGAGATCAACGTCACGGTCGCCGAATTACAGGAAGATCGTATTGCCGGTCGTGAGCCAACAAAAAGCAATAAGCCAGCACCTGAAGTGGCTGCCACGCGTCTAGGCATTGTGGTGAGCGAACTGACTGCTGAACAAAAGCGCGAACAGAAGCTCTCGACCGGCTTACTCATCAATGAGGTTAAGCCCGAGGCAAAAGGTGATTTTCGTCGCGGTGACGTTCTGCTCACCTTAGTGCACAAAGGGGCGCAAACCGAATTACGCTCAGTGGAACAACTCAATCGTTTGCTGCAACCGTTAGATAAAAATGCCACAGTCACCTTACATGTACGCCGTGGCGAGCGCAGTGCCTTTATTAGCGTGAGTGGCTTGAGTGACTGAAGCTATCCGCGATACAACGGCTCACCCATGGCGATTGTATGGACGCAGCTACTGCCACCTGTGCACAGACATGGCAGAGCAGTTGCGTGCATACACCAAGGATCGGGGTGTCGTCTTCGTAGAAATTGATGTCGACTCCGATCCGGCGCTTGAAGCACGTTTTGGTGAGCGCGTCCCCGTCCTGACAAACAGCACAGATGAGGAAATCTGCCACTATTTCCTCGATCTGGACGCGGTGCAGCGGCAGCTTGAGCTAAAATAAGCTTCACGTTTTAAAGGGTGCCTTGAGCACCCTTTTTCCATGCAAACTCGAATTCGAAATTTTTCTATCATCGCGCACATCGACCACGGTAAATCAACCTTGGCTGATCGCTTTATCCAACGCTGTGGTGGATTGTCGGATCGTGAGATGGCGGATCAAGTGCTCGATTCAATGGATCTTGAACGTGAACGCGGGATCACCATCAAAGCGCAAACCGCGGCATTACGTTACAAAGCACGCGACGGTGAAATATACGCATTAAACCTCATCGACACCCCAGGTCACGTCGATTTTTCATATGAGGTCAGTCGCTCACTCGCAGCGTGCGAAGGCGCGTTGCTGGTTGTGGATGCCTCGCAAGGTGTACAAGCACAGACAGTGGCCAATTGTTATACGGCCATCGAGCAAAATGTCGACGTCATTCCAGTCCTCAATAAAATCGATTTGCCATCGGCCAATCCACCGCAAGCGATTGCTGAAATTGAAGACGCCATCGGGATCAATGCGCAAGACGCGATCTTAGCCAGTGCCAAAACTGGCATAGGCATTGATGACATTCTTGAAGCGATCATCGCGCGCATTCCTCCCCCGGGTGGAGACCGCGCAGCGCCGTTGCAAGCACTGATCATCGACTCCTGGTTTGATAACTACGTGGGTGTAGTCATGTTGGTGCGCGTGATGCAAGGCACCTTAAAACCCAAAGAAAAAATTCAATTAATGAACACTGGCGCGACGCATCTGTGCGAGCAAGTCGGTGTATTCACACCTAAATCACAACCACGTGATTTTCTGGCCGCAGGGGACGTTGGCTTCATCATTGCTGGTATTAAAGAACTTCGCTCCGCGAAAGTCGGGGACACAGTGACCCACGCTGATCATCGCGCTGCCGCAGCGTTACCTGGATTTAAAGAGGTCAAGCCTGCGGTATTTGCTGGACTCTATCCAGTTGAAGCAAATCAATACGATGCCTTACGTGAAGCGATGGAAAAGCTGCAGTTAAACGATGCTTCGTTTCATTACGAACCCGAAGTGTCGCAAGCACTCGGCTTTGGATTTCGTTGCGGGTTTCTTGGATTACTGCATATGGACATCATCCAAGAGCGACTCGAGCGCGAATACGGTATGCATCTGGTGACCACGGCCCCGACTGTTGTGTACGAAGTGGTCATGCGCGATGGCACGATTGAGCAAGTACAAAATCCCGCTCGCATGCCCGATCCCTCGCAAATCGAAGAAATCCGCGAGCCGCTCATTTCAGTGACTATTTTCACGCCGCAAGAGTATGTTGGCGCCGTCATTACCTTGTGTATGAATAAACGCGGCGTACAAACCAACATGCATTACAGTCCACGACACGTTGTGCTGACGTATGACTTACCGCTAAATGAGGTGGTCTTAGATTTCTTTGACAAGCTTAAGTCGATGACGCGTGGGTATGGCTCGCTCGATTATGAGTTTCGCGAATATCGCGCAGCCGATATGGTCAAGCTAGATGTGCTGATCAATGGCGAGCGCGTCGATGCGCTTTCGATCATGGTTCATCGAGGCAATGCGCAGTATCGTGGTCGAGACCTTGTCTCGCGTTTGCGTGGCCTGATTCCTCGACAAATGTTTGATGTGGCAATTCAAGCGGCGATTGGCGCGCACATCATCGCGCGTGAAACGGTTAAAGCCTTGCGCAAGAACGTCTTGGCTAAATGCTACGGCGGCGATATCACGCGTAAGAAAAAATTACTCGAAAAACAAAAAGAAGGTAAGCGCCGAATGAAGCAGGTGGGTTCGGTCGAAATCCCGCAAGAAGCCTTCCTTGCTGTCCTACAAATGGATGATAAATAATTGCCCATGAACTTCGCTTTATTTCTATTTGGTTTGCTTGTGGTTACCGGCATTGCCTGGTCGGCTGATACGTTTTGGTTTCGTCGACGCCGTCCGGCAGGTAGCAAAGATCCATGGTGGGTGGAATATTCCGCCAGTTTTTTTCCAGTGATTTTGGTGGTGTTTTTGCTGCGCTCATTTTTGTTTGAGCCATTCAAAATTCCTTCGGGTTCGATGATTCCGACCTTGCTGATTGGTGATTTTATTTTGGTTAATAAATTTACCTACGGCATCCGTCTACCCATCTTGAACAAAAAAATTATCGATATCAATACGCCTCAGCGTGGTGATGTCATGGTGTTTCGCTGGCCAGAAGATCCATCATTGGATTACATCAAGCGTGTGGTGGGCTTGCCAGGTGATCGTATCGTTTATGAAAACAAACGATTGAGCGTCAATGGTGTTGAAGTCACGCAAAAGCAAATGGATGACTATTTATCTCGCGAACGTATGCAATTTTCCAAGCGCTTCTCTGAAAATTTAGATGGACGTGAGCACACAATTTTGGTGGATCAAGATGCACCTGCGATCCACAGCTACCCATACACGCCAAGTTTTCCGCATGCCGAAAATTGTAAATACAGCGCAACAGGTGTGCAGTGCACCGTGCCAACTGGCCATTACTTCATGATGGGCGATAATCGCGATAACTCGAGTGATAGTCGCGTGTGGGGGTTTGTCCCTGAAGCGAATATCGTTGGTAAGGCGTTTTTTATTTGGCTCAATCTCAATGAACTCGGACGTTTTGGAACGTTCCGCTAATTGATCGTGGCGAATCGATCCTCGCCGATTGAAGAGCGGATCGCCTACCGCTTTACGCAAACAGCATTGCTGACCCAAGCGCTCACGCATGGAAGCTACGGCAAGCCGCAAAATGAGCGTCTCGAATTTTTAGGCGATGCGGTGCTCAATTGCGTGATTGCCGAAGATCTTTATGCACGCTTTGCGCAACTCTCGGAAGGGCAACTCTCCACGCTGCGTGCTAACTTAGTTCGTCAAGCCACCTTGGTTGAGGTTGCCCATGAACTTGCGTTAGGCGAGGTTCTTCGCTTGGGGGATCAAGCACGTAGTCCCGATGGTTATATTCAAGGGTCTATTCTTGCCGATGCGCTCGAAGCCGTATTTGGTGCGGTGTTTCTTGATGGTGGATATGCTGCAGCCTCGACGGTTGTACATCACGTTTTTGCTTTGCGCTTACAAGCCTTAACGCCAGACAGTCTGAGTACTGTCTCTTATACACATCTCCGAGCCCACGAGACCAGAGAGGAT
>CAWUMP010000079.1:0-9151 GCA_963923385.1 uncultured bacterium
CGTCAGATGTGTATAAGAGACAGATGTGACAGGTGTGCCATCGTGAAATTGCAACGACTCGCGCAAGGTGAAATTCCAGGTGCGTCGATCGGTGCTCGCGTTCCATTGTTCAACCATCTGCGGTTGAATGGCGCCTTTGGCGTCGGTACCAAACAGGGTGTCGTAAATCATGTAGCCGTGGGTGCGCGTCACCGTCGCGGTGGTCCAAAACGGATCGAGCACTTGTAAATTGGATTGCGGCACGATCCGAATCACACTTTGCGCAGGTGCAACAACATGCGTAGCGATCAGGCCAAAGCCGATGGCGATCCGAACGAAATGAAGCAGGGCAGAATGAAAAAAAGCTGCACGACCAGTGTGTTGCATGCGGTGGCACTCCGAGTGCGAAATCCAAGGATGCATGCATCATAGCGAATACAGTGCAGCAGTCTGCGGGGATCTGTACTTGATGACGCAGCGATGCCGTTATACTGCGCGCCCGCCCCCCGTTCCCCCGACCGGAGTGTTGCAATGCAAACAATGATCTGCCGCGGGCTCATTGCCCTGATGAGCCTATGGGTCTGCGCCCCCGCGCTGGCCGCCACCGACATTCAGTTTTGGCATGCCATGAAAGGCCCACTTGCTGAAGAAGTCGATGCCTTGGTTCGTCAATTTAACGAAAGCCAAAAAGAATTTCGCGTGATCGCCACTTACAAGGGTAATTACGATGAAACGCTGTCGGCAGGTTTGGCCGCGCATCGCGCGGGTCGTGCGCCGCATGTGGTGCAAGTGTTTGAAGTGGGCACGGCGAATATGATGGCTGCAAAAAATAGCGTACGACCTGCTTGGCAAGTGATGGCCGAAGCGGGCGAGCGTTTCGAAGCACGTAGCTTTATTCCGGCAATTGGTAATTACTACGCGGATAGCAGTGGCCGCTTGATGGCCATGCCATTTAATACATCCACGCCGGTGCTGTACTACAACAAGGATGCGTTTCGTCGCGCCAAGCTCGATCCTGAACGCGCACCAAAAACTTGGTACGAAATGATTCCGATCTTGGGTGCCTTGCGTGACGTGGCTGAAATGCCTTGTAGTTATGCAACGTCATGGCCCTCGTGGATTTTGCTGGAGAACACCAGTGTCTCTCATGCGCAAGAATTTGCGACCAAGGGCAATGGGGTCGGTGGTACGGATGCCAAATTGGTGTTTAACACGCACTTAATGATGCGTCATATCAGCACCATGATGTCGTGGTTAAAGTCGGGCTACTTTACGTATACAGGCCGACAAGATGAGGCGGAAGAGCGTTTTAAGCGCGGTGAATGTGGCGTGCTTACTGCCTCTTCAGCGACCTATGCTGAACTACAGCGCCAAGCCAAATTTGCTTTTGGGGTGTCAAATTTTCCGTATTACGATGACATCAAAGGTGCGCCACAAAACACCTTAATTGGTGGGGCGGCATTGTGGGTGATGCAAGGCCATCAAAGCGAAGCGTATCGCGGTGTCGCGAAGTTTTTTGGCTTTTTATCGCGTCCCGAAGTGCAAGCCACATGGCACCAAAAGACCGGTTATATTCCGGTCACCATTGCCGCTTATGAGCTGACGCGTAAGCAAGGCTTTTATTTGACACATCCCGGTCATGAAATTGCGCTACAACAGCTCATGAAAAACCCGAATGTCGAGGCGAAGGGGATTCGTTTGGGGGCGTTTGCACAAATACGTGCGGTGATCGAAGAAGAACTTGAGGCGGCATGGGCGGAAAAGAAAACCCCTAAGCAAGCACTGGATGCTGCGGCAGATCGAGGCAACGAGTACTTACGGCGTTTTCATGCAGCGAACCATGATTCGTCGTCTCGTGCTGAAATAGAAACTTCGGGCGCCACCAAAAAACGTGCAAGTACCCCATCCCGCGGCAAAGGTGAATCAACCACGGCACGTCAGTAATTTATTTTAGGAGATGCAACCATGAGATCGCTTTTTCTAGCCCTAGTGTTTGTCACCGCCAGCCTGATGAGTGGCGTGTCATCCGCCCAAACCGAACTGCAATGGTGGCATTCGATGAGTGGCGCGTTGGGTGATCGTGTCAACGAAATCGCCAATGGATTTAACGCCAGTCAAAAAGAATACAAAGTGGTGCCAGTGTTTAAGGGGAGTTACCCCGAGTCGATGACGGCGGCGATCGCGGCATTCCGTGCGGGTAATGCGCCGCACATTTTGCAAGTGTTTGAAGTCGGAACCGCCACCATGATGTACGCGGGCAAAGCCATTAAGCCGGTCTATCAAATGATGAAAGAAGCCGGTGAGCCGTTTAACCCCAAGGACTATCACCCTGCGGTGGCTGGTTACTACACTGATAGCAAAGGCAACATGTTGTCGATGCCGTTTAATAGTTCAACCCCAGTGTTTTATGTCAACAAGGATGCGTTTAAAAAAGCTGGCTTAGATCCTGAAAAAGCACCGCGCACCTGGAAAGAATTTGCCATCACCGCGGGTAAGCTCAAAGCCTCGGGGCAAGCGTGTGTGTACACCACCGGATGGCCAAGCTGGGTGCACATCGAAAACTTTAGCGCTTGGCATAACGTACCGATTGGCACCAAAGAAAATGGGATCGGTGGGATGGACACCGAATTCACTATTAATTCGCCTGCCCATGTAACACACATCAGCATGCTCGCTGATTTTGCCAAGAATGGTTGGTTTACCTACGCCGGTCGCAAGAATGAAGCCGAAGCAAAATTTTTTAGTGGTGAGTGTGCGATGTTGACCTCAAGCTCAGGCGCACAAGCCAATATCAAAAAGAACGCCAAGTTTGATTTCTCGGTGAATTTCTTGCCCTATAACGACACCTTAGTGAGCGCGCCACAAAATTCGATTATCGGAGGCGCAACCTTGTGGGTGATGAGCGGCAAAAAACCAGCCGAATACAAAGGCGTGAGTAAGTTCTTTACGTATCTGTCGCGCACCGAAGTACAAAGTAAGTGGCACCAAGAAACTGGGTATGTGCCGATCACCAATGCTGCGTATGACGCGACCCGCAAAGCCGGTTTTTATGAAAAAAATCCGGGCACCGATATCGCTAACCGACAGCTGGGCAATAAGCCACCAACCGCAAATTCCAAAGGTCTACGCTTTGGAAATTTTGTGCAGGGTCGCGAAGTGATTGAAGAAGAACTCGAGGCGGTGTTTGCGGGCACTAAAGATGCAAAAACAGCGTTGGACACGGCGGTCAAGCGTGGCAACGAAATCTTGCGTCGCTTTCAAGCTGCCAACAAAGGTAATTAAGGCGTTTGGAAAAACGCGTCGTCTTTCGATCGGCCTGGCTGCCCTACGCGCTGCTGGCACCGCAAATTGCGGTGACGCTCGTATTCTTTTTTTGGCCAGCAGCGCAGGCCGTGTGGTTTTCTTTTCAGCTACAAGACGCGTTTGGCCTAAGCACTGAATTTGTTGGGTTGCAGAATTTTGTGCAACTCTTCGAGGACCCGTTGTATTTGGCCGCGTTTAAGGTCACTGCGTTTTTTAGTGTGCTCGTTGCGGGCATTGGCATTTTGCTTTCGTTGCTTCTGGCCTGTATGGCCGATCGCGTCCTGCGCGGTATTTGGATTTATCGCACCTTGCTCATTTGGCCCTACGCTGTCGCCCCGGTGGTAGCGGGTGTGTTGTGGGGATTTTTATTTGCACCTTCAGTGGGTGTGGTGAGCTGGGCCTTGCGGCATTATCTTGGCTATGAATGGAATTGGGTCTTGCAAGGCGACCAAGCCATGGCGTTGATTGTGATCGCTGCGGTCTGGAAGCAGCTGAGTTACAACGTTTTATTTTTTATCGCTGGTTTACAGTCGATACCGAAGTCGTTGATTGAAGCGGCTGCTATCGACGGTGCCGGGCCATGGCATCGGTTTCGTACCATTGTGTTTCCGCTACTTTCACCCACGACGTTTTTTTTGTTGGTGGTGAATGTGGTGTATGCCTTCTTTGATACCTTCGGTGTGATTGACGCCACCACACAAGGTGGGCCTGCGCAGTCCACGCAAATTTTGGTCTATAAGGTGTATCACGATGGAGTCAAAGCGGCCGATTTAGGCGGCTCATCGGCACAGTCGGTGGTCTTGATGGCCTTGGTGATTTTACTCACGGTGATTCAGTTTCGATTCATCGAGCGTAAAGTGAACTACTAAACAGATCCTCCTCCCACATGGTTGAACAACGTCCCGGACTCACGTTACTTGCACATGCAGTACTCCTGTGCGGTGTGGCGATCGTGGCATTTCCGTTATACGTCACGTTTGTCGCTTCAACACGTACCTTAGAAGATATTTTGACCGTGCCAATGCCGTTATTGCCTGGCACGCACTTGGTGGACAACTATCTGCAAGTACTGACAGCCGGTTCGACGCGCGGGGCCGCTGCACCGGTGGGACGCATGATGTTGAATAGTTTGGTGGTGGCCTTATCGATCGCCTTTGGCAAGATTGCGATTTCACTCACTGCGGCGTTTGCGATTGTGTATTTTCGCTTTCGCTTTCGACAGTTCTTTTTCTGGATGATCTTTGTCACCCTGATGCTGCCCGTTGAGGTGCGGATTATTCCCACCTATAAAGTGGTGGCAGATCTGGGCATGTTGGATTCCTATCTGGGTTTAACACTGCCCCTCATCGCCTCGGCTACCGCCACGTTTTTATTCCGGCAATTTTTTATGACCATTCCAGATGAGCTGGCCGAAGCGGCGCGGATTGATGGCGCTGGACCCATGCGCTTCTTTTTTGATGTGGTCTTACCTTTATCGCGTACGAGTATCGCGGCGCTCTTTGTCATTCAATTTATTTACGGGTGGAATCAATATCTTTGGCCGCTCCTCGTGACCACGCAAGAATCGATGTACACCGCAGTGATTGGAATTAAACGCATGATTGCTGGTGGTGAAGCCTTAACCGAATGGCATTTGGTGATGGCCACGGCCATTCTTGCCTTGCTGCCGCCGGCATTGGTGGTTGTGCTGATGCAAAAGTGGTTCGTACAAGGCTTGGTTGAGACTGAAAAATAATTGTCTATTTTGCTGTTGAAAGAAATCTATGGCGCAGGTCTCGCTCACTGACATTCGAAAATCGTTTGCACAAACGCACGTAGTCCGAGGCGTATCACTGACCATTGCGGATGGGGAGTTTGTGGTGGTGGTTGGTCCGTCTGGCTGCGGAAAATCGACCTTACTGCGCATGATTGCCGGACTCGAAACCATCACCTCCGGTGAGATCCGTATTGGCCAGCGCGTGGTAAATCAGCTGGAACCTAAAGATCGTGATATCGCGATGGTGTTTCAGAATTACGCGCTGTATCCACACATGTCGGTGTTTGAAAACATGGCGTATGGCTTAAAAATTCGTGGTTTATCGCGTGAAGAAATTGCGGCACGTGTGGCGCGGGCAGCGCAAATTCTTGAACTCGATGCATTGTTACAGCGACAACCTCGAGCGCTTTCGGGTGGTCAACGTCAACGTGTGGCGATGGGACGGGCCATTGTGCGCGAGCCCGCGGTGTTTCTGTTTGATGAGCCTTTATCGAATTTGGATGCGAAGTTGCGTGTGCAAATGCGTCTCGAGCTCAAAGCATTACATCAACGTTTAGGCACCACCAGTGTGTATGTCACCCACGATCAAGTCGAGGCCATGACCTTAGCGCAGCGGATGGTGGTGTTACATGCGGGCGTGGTTGAACAAATTGGCGCGCCGCTTGCGGTGTACGCCAAACCGGCCAGCACGTTTGTCGCGGGTTTTATCGGTTCACCGCCGATGAACTTATTGCGCGGAACGATCAGCCCGCATGGCACGCAGTTTTTACTCGACGCTGCGCCGGCAATGGATTTACCTGTGGGGTGTGTGCCCGCCACTTATTGGGGTCAACCCATGACCTTGGGCGTACGCCCAGAGCACGTGCTGCCTTGCGCGCCAAGTGAAGCCTTGTGCGCCGTTCCAATCACGTTTACAGAAGCCTTGGGTGCAGACATCTTGGTACACGCTACGCTTGGGCCACATGCGCTGGTCGTAAGATTAGCAGCGAGTGCGCAACCGAACGCAATGTTGCCGATTCGATTTGCAGCCGAGCACATGCATTGGTTTGATGCTGCGCATGGTCGACGTATCGAGATGTCGTGATGTCGACTGCGATATCACGTTGGCCCTATCCACGCATTGTTGCGCACCGAGGTGGCGGTACATACGCGCCAGAAAACACCTTGGCAGCGATGCGCTATGGCGCGTCGCTTGGTTTTCGTGGGGTCGAATTTGATGTGATGTTGTCTGCAGACCACAGTCCATTTTTAATTCACGATGAAACGCTCGAACGGACGACCACGGGCCGCGGTGCAGTGAGTGATACCACCGACACGGCGTTACGCCGTTTGGATGCGGGCCGCTGGAAAGGGCAGACTTGGATCAACGAGCCGATCCCGACCTTGCAAGATGCTTTGACGTTGTGTGCGCAACTTGCACTGTGGACCAACATCGAAATTAAACCGGCGCGTGGTGTTGAACGCATGACGGCCGCCGTCGTGGCAAAACATACCGCGCAATACGTGGCCCAAAGCCTTACGCCAGTTGATGCCCAACCCAACTTACGGCCAGTGCTGTCCTCATTTTCTGAGATCGCTTTACTCACCGCGCGCGACATTGCGCCGCAGATTCCACGCGGCTGGTTGGTGGACCACATTCCGGCGGATTGGTTGGTGCGTATGCAAGCGCTGGATGCAGTGGCGGTGCATTGCAATTACAAGCATCTGCAGTTAGCACAAGTACAAGCGCTGCATGAGGCAGGTTATGCCGTGGTGTGTTGGACAGTCAATGATCCGGTGATGGCTCGCACCTTGGTTGATTGGGGTGTGGATTGTTTGATCACTGATGCGTTACACGAGATCGGCCCCGCGTTTTATTAGATCACTGCGGCGTTGCCAGGCGTCGTTTTAAAAAGCGCATCACAGCGCCGAGTATGGGAATCTTCGCGTACAACTCTTCTGCCGTGTCCCAGTAGTCGCGATGCCAGATGATTTTGCCGTGCGAATCAAAACGTAAATGTGACGCTCCACGCACCTCGGTACGTTCAGCGCGTACGCTGTTGCGTGCGGTTGAGGCGTTCGTTTTTGCAGCTGCATGCGATCCTTTTTGTGCAGCAAAACTAAACACCCAAATGAGTACCGCTGTGTCGGCGTCTTGAATGATCTCGGTAATGACAAAGCGGGGGTCGGCCACTTGCTGAAACATGTGCGCATAAATGCGTGCAATCTGATCTACGCCATTGACTTCATTAAACGGGTCTTTGAAATACGCATGACTAGCATAAAAATGTGCGGTTTCAGACACCCGGTCTGGCGTGAGATGTTCAAACCACGCTTTGAGTGCAACCAACTTGGTCATGGTTATAACCCTGTGCCGCGTTTGACCAACCTTAAATACAACCAGTGCGGCAGTAAGTTCAGCAGTTTGAGTAAACGCGAGAACGTTTTTGGAAAATGAATCTCAAACGCACCGCGCTGTAGCCCGCGCATGATGGCTTGAGCAGCGACATCGGCATCAATTAAAAATGGCATCGGGAATGGATTATTCGCGGTGAGTGGTGTGCGTACAAAGCCTGGATTAATTAAATAAATACCGATCCCTTTGTCGTGTAAATCGAGCCACAACGATTGCGCTAAATTGATACACGCGGCTTTACTAGCGCCGTAGGCAAGGCTCAATGGTAGTCCGCCATAGCCTGCCACGCTCGACACAATGCCAAAGCCACCATGCCCTTGTTGGAGTAAAGTGGGTTGAACTGCGGCAAACAGATTAAGCACCCCAGAGAGATTGATGTCGAGTATGCGTTTTGCTGCTTCTAAATCCATTTGATCGGCGCGCATCACCTGATAGGTGCCTGCAATCGCTAGCACTAAATCTAAGCCACTCCAGTGCGTACATAAAGTTTGTGTGCCGACGTTGAGCGCCGTTGCATCGGTAATGTCGAGCGGCAAAATCTCTGCACGACCAGAAAATTGTTGCGTTAACGTGTCTGCCGAGCGTGCAGATACTGCAACGCGAGCGCCTGCTGCAATCAGCTGCTCAGCCAAGGCCGCGCCGATGCCTGTCGACGCACCGACTAACCAAATACGTTGTCCTTGAAAGGACCGGATGGGTGGGTTGAGTGGTTGAAAGAACATCGGTTTGCAATCGCGGTGTTAGGGTCGCTTACGAAACGACAGAATTACTTCGCCAAGCGTGAAACCAAATTTGCGCATCACCGATTTATTGAGCATAACGGTGTCGTCTTGAAGATACATCCAGTCGTCAAAATCGACATGATAGGTTGTCCCATCCACAGGTAAGGCCATCACGTAAGTCCAATGCAACGCGTTGCCATAACGTTGCCCGCTCGCTTGACCAACGACGTCGCTGGCTGTGCCAGTAAAGCTATTTGTATTTTGTCGTGTAATTGTCCAGACACGACGGCTTGTGCTGCCATCGGAATAATGAAAGTCTTCTTCTAATGTAAGAACATCGCCTTGCACGCGACCCTGAATGACCACCTTAAAACGTTTGACTACCTGACCAGAGCGATCTGAAAAATACCCCCATGCATCGACTGTACCGTCAAAGTAGCGAAATAAATCTAAGGTGGGCTGCTCTGCTTGATACACCTGAGGATCAACACTGGCACAACCACACAGTGCCAACAGTGGAGCAATTATCCAAGGGGTGAGCCAGCGGCGCATGATGTGGTTCCTTATGAAAGTCAGCGATCGATAAAACGAGAGTGCGCAAGTCGCAAGCTGCGTTGTTGTTGCAACACCCCAGCGGCCAGTAGTTTTAGCACACATGGCCAAAAACAATACGCCATGCGTAAGGGCTCGATATGTTCTTGCGACGACGGAATGTAGCCTAACCACTGTAACAACGGGAGCGATAATCCTGCAGCCAAGGCGAGATTGAGTTTGGTGACAAACGTCCACCAACCAAAATAAGCGTTGGTTTGTGCTTGGTCGTGGTGCGTTTGAATCAAATACGCCAGCAAGGCGGGCGGCAGCGCCAAGTCTGCACCAAGCATTAAACCAGACAGCACGCACACCAGCAGATAGCCCAATTGATCGCCGGCGCCAAGCAGCCATGCACCACTGAAAGCTGGAATACTTAAAAGCATCGACCACTGCCAAGCCCGC
>CAWUMP010000080.1:0-9117 GCA_963923385.1 uncultured bacterium
CAATCAACGCGTCAGTCGTTTGTCGATGCGGGCTTGGCCAGTGGTTGTTACGTTACTGGTTTGGCGCTGATCGCACCACTGCTGGGTCGATACATCGATCGCCATGGGCCGCGTCGTGTATTGGTGCTCAGTACACTGCTCTACCCAATTTGCATGGGCTTGTTGATCGTGACCGCCTTAAGCGCCACCTCAAGACCTTTACTCGCAATGGTGGCCTTTGCAGCTGGTGCCAGTTACCCACCGATCACCGTATGCATGCGCGCGCTGATCCGCCAACTCCTCACCGATCAAGCGCAACAACAGGCCGCCTATTCACTCGAATCATTAATCATTGAATTAATTTTTATCTTCGGACCATTGTTAGTCGCATTAACGGTCGGCTTGACTCACCCGAGCGTCGCAGTTGGATTTGCAGGCATTTGCGCTGCGCTGGGTACTATTTTGTTTATACGTTCTCCCGCACTCAAACATTGGCGGATTGAATCAACACACGCGCGTAGTTTGCTTGGCCCACTTACCACGCGTGGCTTTGTGCCCCTACTCGTGGTTATCGTGTTTTATTGTGCCGCCTTTGGATTATTTGAAGTTGGCGTTACTGGCTACGCAGCAGAACATGGCCAACCCTGGTTAGCTGGTGTGATGCTTGGCTTAGCTAGCGTGGGTAGCGCAAGCGGTGCACTGGCTTATGGTGCTCGTCAATGGCACTGGTCGTTACAAAAACAGTTCACTGTGGCTTTAACCGCCATGGGTGCAGGTTGTGTGTTGTTGTCGTACGCGCGTGATGATCTGAGCTTTGCGCTACTTACTGTCCTCGCGGGCTTAGCCATGTCACCACCGTTAATCATCCAATCCATGTTGGTGGCACGCATTGCGCGGCCGGAGCACAACACCGAAGCATTTACCTGGAGCGCCACCAGTTTGCTGGGTGGTGTGGGGCTGGGTATTGCTGGCGGGGGGGTGATTCTCGAAACACAAGCAGCAGCGCAAGTATTTCTTGCCGCGGGTTGCATGGGACTACTGGCTGCTGCGTGTTCGTGCGTTTTGTTTTTACGTTTCTTGCGGGCGACTTAAGCGACGTCCTTGCTGCACCCAAACCAGCAACGTCAATAACGCAGCAGGAATAAACACCCAGTAAGGTGACGGACGCTGCGGATTCGGTTGTTTCACTTCAACAATCTGATAGCCCTGCTCAACGCCCAGCTTTTTGGCTCGACTGCCAAACTTAACGTTAGAAATTTCGAGCGTGTCTCCCAGTTGTGCGAACGTCACACCACCGTGACGCAACCGCGCGCGGCCATCGACGCCCTCACCTAACGGTAATGCCACTGTTTTATTGATTGAACGCCCTTCAATCGTTTCACCGGCAATACTAACGATTAACCAATCATCCTTCTCTAAGCGGTCCGCAAGCAAAAATAATTCACTGGCTGGTGCCACCGTGTACATTGGGTACAACTGATTGATCACCCAATCAGGGCGAAAAAATAAAAACGTCGATAAAAGTAACGCTCCCATTTCCCACCAACGGCAACGCGTCCTAAACCAACCCATGGTCGCCGCGGCAAACAATAACGAGGCGACTGTTGCGCTTAAGCAGATCACCACAATCTGGGTCCACGATCCAACACCAATGAGCAACATCTGCGGATTAAAAATAAATACAAATGGCAATACCGCCGTGCGTAAGCTGTACCACGTGGCCTGTAATCCTGTGGCATTGGGGTCATCGTTGGAAATTGCCGCTGCCGCATACGAGGCCAATCCCACAGGCGGTGTTACGTCAGCCATGATGCCGAAATAAAACACAAATAAATGCACGCCAATGAGCGGAATCACCAAATCACTGCGTGCACCTAATTCGACTATCACTGGTGCCATCAATGTAGCTACTAAAATATAGTTCGCCGTCGTCGGCACTCCTGCACCAATCAACAAACAAATCACCGCAGTTAACACCAGCATGATGAGTACGTTACCGGCAGAAATTTGCTCGACAAAATCGGTCATCATTAAGCCCATACCAGTGAGCGTGATCACACCAACAATTAATCCCGCGCTAGCACAGGCCACACCGATCCCCACCATGCTGCGTGCGGCAATTACCAAGCCGCGACCCAAATCACCAACGCCTCGCGCGATTGCTTGCTGCGTCTGGCCAGTTCGACGAAACATCGCCAGCAGCGCTGGTTGAACCACCACCATCACCATCGCGGTGGCTGTAGCCCAAAACGCCGATGTTCCGGGTGATAACTCTTCGACCATCAAACACCACAACAACACAATAATTGGTAACAGAAAATGCATGCCCGCACGAACCGTTGGCCAAGGCTCGGGTAAATGCACCACGGGTGCCAATGGATCATCTTGCGGAATATCTGGATAGCGCGCTGAGTACGCCAGTAACACCAGATACGTCGTCAGCGTTAACGCGGCCAGCGGCCAAGCTGCAGCGTCACCAAACACCCAACGCACACACGTAATGGCGTAATAAATCAGTGCACAGGCTGCCAGCGTGCCACTCAAGCCCAACGCCCAACCCAACATGCGTTGTATCGCCGTACGCTGTGTACTACGTGGAATCACCTGTAAGTCGTATTTCGCCGCTTCGAGATGGACGATATAAAACAACGCGATATACGAAATAATCGCTGGCAACGCAGCGTGCTTACATATTTCTGCGTAAGGAATACCAACGTACTCCACCATCAGAAACGCCGCCGCACCCATGACCGGAGGCATCAACTGACCATTGATCGATGAGGCTGCCTCGATGGCACCGGCCTTCACACCAGAGTAACCCGTACGCTTCATGAGTGGAATCGTGAAGATGCCACCAGAGACAACGTTCGAGACCGATGAACCCGACACCACGCCATTGAGTGCCGAGGACACCACCGCCACTTTAGCGGGCCCACCACGCAAATGTCCCAACAACGCAATCGACACTTGCATCATGTAATTACCTGCACCTGCAATATCGAGCAAGGTACCAAATAACACGAACAAGAAAATAAACTGCACCGAGACACCCAAGGCCACACCATAAACACCTTCGGTAGTGAGCCACATATGCGAAATAAATCGTTGCAGCGTGGCCCCTTTGTGTTGAATCACTTCTGGCATCCAAGGGCCAGCAAAAATATAAATGAGAAAAATCGCTGTGGTGATCAACATCCCTAGACCCATGGCACGACGCGTGGCTTCGAGCATGATGGCGACACCGATCAAGCCCACCCAAAAATCCATCGGGGTGAGTTGCCCGGGACGCGTGGAGAGTTGCTGATAAAACACAAACAGATACGCGGCACAAAACGCACCAACGACCGCCAATACCCAGTCTGCAAAAGGCACGACCGTGCGCGAAGAACGTTTAAACGCAGGAAATGCCGCAAACGCAAGAAACACCGAAAACGCCAAATGAATCGCGCGCGCCTCAGTATCGTTAAAGATGCCCGTACCAATTAAAAAAGGCAGTGGTGAGGCATACCAAAGCTGAAACAACGACCACAGCGCAGCCACGAGCGCGAGAAATATTCCAACGCGTCCAAGCGGTTCACGACCGCCAAAATCTGCTTCCTTGACCAGTTGTTCAAGTTCAGCTGCTGGAACGGTAGACGGATTCATTTGATGCACTCCAAAAACAACTGCAGATACAACACCAGAAATAAAAAGGGCGGAATAAAAATTCCGCCCCTAGGCAAGTCTACTGATGGACTTACTTAATCCAGCCTTTTTCTTTGTAATACTTCATGGCGCCATCATGCAATGGTGCTGATAAGCCGTCCTTTACCATCGTTTCTGGTTTCAAATTGGCTAGCGCAGGATGCAATTTTTTAAATTCATCAAAATTATCAAACACGGCCTTCACAACGGCATACACCGTCTCGGTAGGAACCTTGGATGAACTCACCACCGTGGCAAGTACACCATAGGTTTTGGTGTCCGCTGGATTGTTTGGGTATAAGCCACCCGGAATCGTCGCGTAAGCGTAGTACGGTTTTTCTTTGACCAATTTATCCACCGCTGCACCCGTCAACGAAACCAACTTGGCACCACAGCTGGTGGTGGGGTCTTGAATGTTCGCCGATGGATGACCAACGCCATAGAAAAAGCCATCAATTTTTCCATCACACAATGCCGGACCATGTTCATCGGCTTTTAATTCAGCGGCAAGAGAAAAATCCTGCAGCCTCCAACCCATGGCGAGGAGCAGCTCTTCCATCGACGCGCGAGTGCCGGATCCGGGATTACCCACGTTGAATTTTTTACCTTTGAAATCGGTAAACGATTTGATGTTGACTTCCTTACGCGCCAAGACCGTAAAAGGCTCTGGGTGCAAACCAAACACCGCGCGCAGTTCGCCGAAGGCACCGTCTTTGAACTGACCCAATCCTTTGATGGCGTTGTACTGCACATCGGACTGCGTCATCCCCATATCGAGCTCGCCCGCACGAATGGTATTCACGTTAAACACCGAACCACCGGTCGATTCAACCGAACAACGAATCCCGTGTGTTTTTCGGTCTTTGTTCACTAAACGGCAAATCGCGCCACCCGCAGCGTAATACACACCTGTGACACCGCCGGTACCAATGGTGACGTACTTTTGTTGTCCGTGTGCTTGAGGCAACACCACACCAAACGAACTAACCAATGCAATCACTGCAATCAACGCAAGATGGATTCGTTGCATATTGCCTCCTTAGAAATTAATGCTGCAAAGTGAGCTCAAGCGCTTGGCTAAACTTGTCGACCAGCTCATCGAGCTGATCGTCTTCAATAATGAACGGTGGCGCAAACAACACATGATCGCCCTGAACACCATCGACTGAACCCCCCGATGGATAACACAACAATCCAGCGTGCAGTGCATTCTTTTTCAAACGTTGATGAATCGTTCGCGACGCAGAAAACGCCTTTTTTGTTGCGCGATCCTCGACGAGTTCAATCGCGCGAAACAATCCACGACCACGAATGTCTCCCACATGAGGATGCGTTGCAAACGCGGCACGTAATTTTGTTTCGAGGCGCTCACCCATCGGTGTCACCCGTTGCAACAGGCCGTCGGCATGCAAACGTTCTTGCACAGCAATCGCACCGGCGCACGCTGCAGCGTGACCTAAATAGGTGTGACCATGCTGAAAAAACCCAGAGCCCTTCACGATGGTGTCATAGATACGCTGCGAGGCAATCACCGCACCAATGGGTTGATAGCCCGCGCCTAGGCCTTTAGCAATCGTGACTAAATCGGGCACGATGCCTTCAGGCGCAAATGTGAACAAACTTCCGCAACGGCCCATGCCACACATCACCTCATCGAGAATCAGTAGCACACCATAGCGATCGCAAACTTCGCGCACACGTTTTAAATAACCACTCACGGGAGTCACTGCACCGAGCGTTGCACCACCCACCGTTTCGGCAACAAAGGCCATTACCGTGTCACCACCCAGTCGAATGATTTCTGCCTCAAGCTCAGCAGCTAAACGCTCGCCGTAGCTGCTCTCGGTTTCACCGGGCTGCAGGCCACGGTAGGTATAGCAAGGTGATACGTGCGACACGGCAATGAGTAAGGGTTCAAACTGCGCGCGTCGCGCAGCATTCCCGCCGACCGCCAATGCCCCCAACGTATTGCCGTGATAACTGCCCTGACGGGCAATCAGATGGCGACGTTGTGGCTCGCCTTTGTCGACAAAATACTGACGCGCTAACTTCAGTGCCGCTTCAATCGCCTCTGATCCACCCGAGACAAAATAAACGCGGTCTAGATCTCCCGGTGCGTGACCAATTAACGTATCGGCCAACGCCTCCATCGGCGCATTCGAAAAAAACGAGGTGTGCGCAAATGGCAAAACATCCAGCTGTTGTTGAATCGCCGTAATCACACGACGGTCCGAGTGACCCAAACACGAAACAGCGGCGCCACCCGAAGCGTCTAAATAGCGTTTTCCCTGGGCGTCAAATAAATACGCGCCCTCCCCTCGAACCGCTAACGGATAATCGTTGTGCGGCTGACGATGAAAAACGTGGTTAGGCGGCAAGTTTGTCGTGGAGTTGTTTGCGTCGTTGTGCCAAGTCTCGTGGCAAGTGCGCACCTAACTTAGCTAATAACTCATCGTGCGACTGCAGCTCTTCTTTCCACGCAGCAACATCCACCGCACTTAAATCAGCAAACTGCGCGGCCGAAAATTTTTCGAGGCCATTCCAGCTAATGTCTTCGAAGCGCGGCATGTTACCCAGCGGTGTGTTTGCAGCTTGGGCACGACCCTCGCAACGATCGACAATCCACTGCAACACACGCATGTTTTCACCAAAGCCAGGCCAAATAAATTTTCCGGCTGCATCACGACGGAACCAATTGACGCGGAAAATACGTGGTGCTTTGGTCATCGATTGACCAATCTTTAACCAATGCGCGAAGTAATCTCCGATGTTGTATCCACAAAAAGCCAACATCGCCATTGGGTCGCGGCGCACCACACCCACCTTGCCCGTGATCGCGGCGGTTGTTTCCGAACCCAAGGTTGCGGCCATATACACACCGTCTTCCCAACTTGGTGCTTCGACAATCAATGGCACGGTGTTTGAGCGGCGACCACCAAACAAGAACGCAGAGATTGGTACACCGTTGGGGTCTTCCCATTTTGGGTCCATCGAAGGACATTGCGATGCGGGCACCGTAAAGCGTGAATTAGCATGTGCAGCAAGACGACCACAATCGGGTGTCCACGCCTGTCCTTGCCAATCGATGAGTTTTGCTGGTGGTGTATCGGTCATGCCTTCCCACCACACATCACCTTCGGGCGTTAACGCCACGTTAGTGAAAATCACATTCGATTTGAGTGTCTTCATGGCGTTGGGGTTGGTCGCCTCTGACGTCCCCGGTGCGACACCAAAAAATCCCGCTTCTGGATTGATGGCATAACAACGACCATCGGCCCCCGGTTTAATCCACGCGATGTCTTCACCAATGGTGGTGACTTTCCATCCAGCAAACGCTTTTGGCGGAATCAACAACGCAAAGTTGGTTTTTCCGCAAGCAGAAGGAAACGCTGCAGAGATGTAATGCTTTTCTCCCTTGGGAGACTCCACACCCAAGATCAACATGTGTTCAGCCAACCAACCTTCATCGCGCGCCATCACTGAAGCGATACGCAAGGCCAGACATTTTTTTCCGAGTAGCGCATTGCCACCATAACCCGAGCCATACGACCAAATTTCGCGGGTCTCGGGAAAGTGCACGATCCATTTTTCATCTTGATTACAGGGCCAAGCGACATCTTGTTGGCCTGCAGACAACGGTGCTCCCACCGAATGCACACAAGGCACAAAACGGCCATCGGTACCCAAATGCTCAATCACTGCACGACCCATGCGCGTCATCATGCGCATATTGACCACTACGTACGCGGAGTCAGAAATTTCGACACCCACTTGTGCAATATGTGAACCAATTGGACCCATTGAAAACGGCACCACATACATCGTCCGTCCACGCATACAGCCGTCGTACAAACGATGAATCGTGCCGCGCATTTCAGCAGGGGCTACCCAGTTGTTGGTCGGGCCAGCGTCATCCTTTTTTTCGCTGCAAATAAACGTGCGGTCTTCCATCCGCGCGACATCCGTGGGATGCGACCGCGCTAGATAACTATTTGGACGTAACGCGGGGTTGAGGCGAATGAACGTTCCGGCATCGACCAAGGCCTGACACAAGCGGTCGTTTTCTTCGACACTGCCATCACACCAGACAATACGATCTGGTTTGGTCAGCTGCGCAATCTGCGAAACCCAGGCGCGCAGTTTCGTGTGGCGCACATAGTCTGGCGCATTCGAGATATCGGTCAGCGGGGCATTCATCCAGCAAGCTCCTTGAAACAGAAACGGCTCTGTGAACAGAGCCGAAATAGAAAGAATGTAGCCTTAAATTGTAACCGCCAACGCGATAACAAACCAGTCAGATCCAGGGGATTTCACGCAGCGCAACAAAAATCTGTCCGTGCGGTTCAACCGCCGATTTATTTACCAATACAAAAGCGAGAAAAAATTTCGCCTAACAAATCGTCAGCACTAAATTCGCCGGTAATGGACGATAGCGCCAATTGCGCCAAACGCAATTCCTCGGCAAAGAACTCCCAATGCGCCAAGGCTTGCGCGGCAGCATCCACATGTTGAGCCGCTGCCTGTAAGGCCAGTAAATGTCGTTCGCGCGCAAGAAATACCGTTTCACCCATGTTTTGCCAACCTGCCTCGCTTAACAAACGTTGGCGTAAGGTCTCTATCCCGGTGCCAGTTTTCGCGCTCAGTGGCAATACATCGCTAGGTAAACGCAGATCGGCCGGCGCTAAATCGATCTTGTTACAAACTCGCAAACAACGAACACCCGTTGGAAAACTTGATAACAATTGCTGTGTTTCGGGGGTAAAACCAAGGGGCGCCTCTGATAACAACACAATCAGGTCAGCCCGCTGGATTTCATCGTGCGTGCGCGCCATTCCCATGCGTTCGATTTCATCCTGGCTGTCACGCAAACCGGCCGTGTCAATCATGTGAAAACTCACGCCTTCAATGATGATGGTCTCGCGAATGGCATCACGCGTGGTCCCCGCAATAGGCGAAACAATCGCGCGTGCATCACCCGCCAAACGATTTAATAAACTTGATTTACCAACATTGGGTAATCCCACCAACACCACATGAATACCGTCGCGTAACAACTGACCTTGTTGACTACGTTGTAACAGCGCACCCAATGCAGCACGTAATGTTTCTAAACGCTGCTGCGCGTCTTCACGATGCACTACGTCGATTTCTTCTTCAGGAAAATCGAGTGTGGCTTCGGTGAGCGCACGCAAAGTAATCAGTTGTTCGACTAATACGTGCACAGCTGCAGAAAACTCACCACGTAACGAGCGCATAGCACTACGCACCGCTTGTGCACTACCTGCCTCGATTAAATCGGCCACGCTTTCGGCCTGAAGTAAATCCAGCTTGCCGTTTAAAAACGCACGACGCGTAAATTCACCAGGCTCAGCAATACGCGCACCAGCAGACAGACAAGCTTGCAGCACCGCGTGTAAGACCGCGGGACCTCCGTGCCCTTGTAACTCAAGTACA